>CAJYHD010000562.1 GCA_913773715.1 uncultured Sphingobium sp. | reverse complement strand
AGCGGCCGTCATACCGCATCGGCTGTTTGGCGGCGCGCTGCTGCTCGCGCAGTTCCGCTAGCTCCTCTGGCGTTGCATAGCAGCGATAGGCATGCCCAGCGTCGAGCAGCTGATTTGCGACTTCGGCATGGCGCGGGGTGCGTTCGAACTGAAAGACGGGGGGCTCGTCACCGGACAGGCCCAGCCAGTCGAGGCCATCGAAGATCGCGTCCACCGCCGCCTGAGTCGAACGGGCACGATCGGTGTCTTCCACGCGGAGAAGGAACTTGCCCCCATGATGCCTGGCAAAGAGCCAATTGAACAATGCCGTGCGCGCGCCGCCGATGTGGAGAAACCCGGTCGGGGAGGGGGCGAACCGCGTCACCACCTGCTTTGTCAAACCCGTTGCACTCGCCGTCATATTCGCTGACATTCGCCTCGCTGGTCCATGGATGCGACGCCCCCTAGCATGGCTTTTCCGCCACGACAAACATCCCTTGGCGGGGAGGTCGTTGCGTGGGTGCAAGTCTGGTTTGCAGCAATCGAGACTTGGCTGGAAGCGGAGCGGGAGCAAATCCCGCTGTGGGTTCCTATCGGGCTGGGCGTCGGCGTCACGGCATGGTTCGTCCTGCCCGATCGCCTTGCTTGGCTTGCCTTTTGTTGTGTTTCCCTGGCGATCATATGTGCAGGATCTGCCCTGCCCGCAGGTTCACGCGCCCGCCGCGTCCTTGTCGGAGCGGGACTGCTGGCTTGCATGGGCTGCCTGCTGGTCTGGGGCAAGGCGATGCTGGTCGGCGAGCCGCCGCTTCGCCGGGCGACATTCACGACGGTCACCGGCCATGTCGTATCGACGCGCCCCGTTCCGGCAGACAAAATGATCCGGGTGATTGTGAAGCCCGATGATGCCCCCGCGCTGCCGGCCATGATCCGCGTGAACGTCGCTGACGATGATCTTCCAAAGGGCCTTGGAGAGGGTGCGATCATCCAGTTCCGTGCGCGACTGATGCCGCCCGCACCGCCCGCCGTGCCGGGAGGATATGATTTTGCCGCACGTGCCTATTTTCTCGGAATCGGCGCAACTGGCAAGGCATTGCGACCGGTGACAGTGTTGCAACCATCGAGCGTTGCCCCGTCCCTTCGGGCGCGTCTGTTCGGCCATATCCTCGACCGGGTCGATGGTCCTGCCGAAGGAATCGCGGCGGCACTCGCCACCGGGGATCAAGGCGCGATCAGTGAGGCGGACGCAGAGGCGATGCGGCGCAGCGGTCTGGCACATCTGCTTTCGATCAGTGGTCTGCATGTCACGGCCCTGATCGGCGCGGTCATCTTCCTGCTGATGCGGATGATGGCGCTCAGTCGCCGGGCCGCGCTCGACATGCCGTTGATGCTGATCGCGGCGGGCGGCGGCGCGCTGGCGGGAATCGGCTATACGCTGCTGACGGGTGCCGAGGTGCCGACGGTGCGGTCGTGCATCGCGGCGCTGCTGGTACTGGGTGGGCTGGCGCTCGGACGTGACGCGATCACTTTGCGGCTGGTGGCGACGGGCGCGCTCGTCGTGCTCGTCTTCTGGCCCGAAGCATGGGTTGGTCCGAGTTTCCAGATGAGCTTCGCTGCGGTGACCGCGATCGTGGCGCTCGCCGAACATCGCGGATTTCGGTCTCTGGTCAGCGCACGCGACGAGGCGTGGTGGCGACGACTGGTGCGCAATCTGTTCGGAACGCTGCTGACCGGCTTCCTGATCGAACTGGTGCTGATGCCCATTGCACTATTTCATTTCCACAAGGCGGGGATGCTCGGTGCATTTGCGAACCTGATCGCCATTCCGCTGACGACCTTCGTCGTGATGCCGCTCGAAGCGCTCGCACTGTTCCTGGACCTTGCTGGATTGGGCGCGCCCTTCTGGTGGCTGACTCAGCAATCTCTCGATTTCCTGCTGTGGGTCGCGCATGGGGTGGCGGCCAGTCCGATGGCGAGCCTCGCCAGTCCGACCCTGCCGGCATGGATGTTCGCGCTGATGATCGGCGGTGTTCTCTGGTGCCTGTTGTGGCGGACCCGCATGCGATGGCTCGGGGTTGCTTCTTTGGTTGCGGGGACGATTGGGATGGCGTTTCTTTCGCCGCCCGACATATTGGTCACCGGGGACGGGCGGCATGTCGCCGTTCGCACGGCCAAGGGTATGGCGATCCTGCGCGAGCGGGCGGGCGACTATGTGCGAGACACTTTGGCGGAAGGGGCAGGGTATGACGGGACGCTCAATGCGCTCGCCGATCTGCCAGATGCCCGGTGTTCGACGGACCTTTGTGCGGTCACGATAAAGCGGGGTGGACGAGACTGGCGCGTGCTGATGACGCGTAGCGCGATGCTGGTGGAACGAGAGCGGTTCGCTCCCGACTGCGCCGCCGCCGATATCGTCATTTCGGATCGCGGTCTTCCGCGCTGGTGCCGCCCCCGCTGGCTGAGGATCGACAAGCGCCTGTTGTGGCGAACCGGCGGACTGGCGATCGATCTGGACGATGCGACCGTGATGACCGTGCGACGATCGGGGGACGCGCATCCATGGATCGCATCCTCCAGTTCTTTCAAACGTCCTCAGTTATAACGGCGCAACAGGCCTGCGAGCTTGCCCTGGATTCGCACCTGACGCGGATCGTAGATTTGTGGTTTATAGGCGCTATTGGCCGGATCGAGCCGTACTCTTCCGGCGTCCCGGCGAAAATATTTGAGCGTCGCTTCGGCTTCATCGATCAGGGCAACGACGATTTCCCCTTCGCGGGCCGTTTCCGTACGTTGAATGAGGGCGAAATCCCCATCGAGAATGCCGGCCTCGATCATTGAATCGCCCGATACTTCGAGCGCATAATGATCGCCCGCGCCCAGCAGCGCAGCGGGGACGGACAGCATATTCTGTCCCTCCATCGCTTCGATCGGTACGCCAGCCGCGATCCTGCCATGGAGCGGAATTTCTATGACGTCGTTAGCCGCGATCGGCAGCGGCGGAGATTTGCGTGAGGCAGGTTTGGGCACGACGGAGGCCACACTGGCCGCAGGGCGGTGCATCGCATCAGGCAGCTTCAACACTTCCAGCGCCCGCGCGCGATTCGGCAAGCGACGAATGAAGCCGCGTTCCTCCAGCGCGTTGATCAGGCGATGGATGCCCGACTTGGAACGCAGGTCCAGCGCGTCCTTCATCTCCTCGAACGAGGGCGACACGCCGCCTTCCTCCAGTCGCGTTTGAATGAAGCTGAGCAGCTCCTGCTGCTTGGGCGTCAACATGTGCCAAGTCCTCCATGGAACGGATGGAGAACGCATAGGAAACGAATGAAGCCAAGTCAAGCGCGCCGACGTATTGTCGAAGGGGCTGGAACGACATGCTGTGCCGGAGGTTCTACCAGCCCAAGCACAGGAGAAGAAGAGGATGTCGCGGTTCGATCGCAAGGCTCCAAGGCGCAAGCTCGGCGTGGCCGATCTTTATGCCGATCCGGCAGGACGTCCCTGGCGCTGGGAAGAACCGTCGCAGCAGATGGGAAACGAAGATCGCGCCGACCATTCGCCGGGATCGCGCCAATTCAGCTGATGCTCATATGAAGGGCAGGATCGTCACCGTATCGCCTGATTGCAGGCTGGGTGACCCTGCGGGTCGCACGAACAGGCAATCGGCCAGTGCAAGCGAGAAGGTCGCCGAACTTTCCTGAGACGGCACGGGTACGACGCGTCCTTCCACATGTCGCCCGCGAAGATAGGCGTCGCGATCGCCGATGGATTCCAGAGCCGCGCCCAAAATCGCTTCCCTCGACGGGGGCAGTGGCTGCCGCGCGCCAGAGAGGTGACGGACCAACGGCAGCAGGAACAGGGTTGCGGTGACGAACGCGGACACCGGGTTGCCCGGCAGGCCGAGGAACAATGTTTCGTCAATGCGGCCAGCCATCAATGGCTTGCCCGGCCGCATGCGGACTTTCCAGAAATCGAGCGTTCCGCCTGCCAGTTCGACTGCAGGCTTAACGAGATCATGATCCCCTACCGAAGCGCCGCCGGTCGTGACGGTGATGTCCGCTCCGGCGCCTGCGGCAAGCGCTGCGACTGTGGCATCGAGATCGTCGGGAACGATGCCGAGGTCGATGATGTCGCAATGGAGCGGTGCGAGCATGGCCGCCAGCATCGGTGCGTTCGACGATGGAAGCTGGCCGCCACTCGTCGAACTTCCCGGCGGCACCAGCTCGTTGCCGGTCGACAGCAGCGCCACCCTGGGCCGCCTGTGGACCGGAAGCGTCGCATGTCCGCCCAACACTGCCAACGCGATTTGGGCCGGTCCGATTGCCGTGCCAGCCTCGAGCAAGGTTGCACCGGAAGAAAAGTCGGCTGCTGCGGGGCGGACGAAGCGGCCGGAATATAGTCGTGCGTCCGGTCCTGCGCGAAGCTGGCCGTCTTCCAGGAGCGCGTCCTCCTGGATCAGCACCGCGTCCGCGCCGGGCGGGATCGGCGCGCCTGTGAAGATCCGGCATGCCTGCCCCGCCCCCAGCGGCTTGGGGAGGCCATCGCCCGCAGTGCTTTCGGCCATGACCTGCCATGGTCCCGGTTGCTCATCGGCGCGCAGAGCATAGCCATCCATG
>CAJYHD010000561.1 GCA_913773715.1 uncultured Sphingobium sp. | reverse complement strand
CGAATTTCCAGCGCGTTCGCGGAGAGGAGCGCATGCGCAACCTGATCGCGATCACGACGCCGCTGTCCAAAAATGTGAACGCGGAAATCGGCTATCTGCATCAGCATGGATTCGTCCCCGGACGGGACGACACCAACGATCATGTCGCGTCCGTATCGCTCGCCTTCAACTTCTGACACGCTGTCCTATTGGACAGGAAATACATAATGTCTACCAATACAGCGTGAATGAAAATGTCTCCAGCAAGACATATAGTTTCGCATTTCGCAGGAAACATGCGAAGTTAAGCGCCGCCTTGCCGCTCTCTCCGGGCAGGCCTATAGCGCCGCGATGACTGCCGAACCGTTCCGCTCGAAGCTCGCCGCCCTCGAACAACGGGGTCGGCTTCGATCGCTCAGCCCCCGCGTCGGGCGCGACTTCGCCTCCAACGATTATCTGGGATTAGCGGGCGATCCGATCATCGCGGGCGCGGTCGCCGACGCCATAGACCGGGGCGTTCCGGTCGGCTCGGGCGGGTCGCGGCTGCTGCGCGGCAACGCCCCCGAACATGAAGGGCTGGAGGCCAAAGCCGCCGACTTCTTCCGCACCCAGGCCGCGCTCTTCCTCGCCAACGGCTACGTCGCCAACGTCGCGATTTTTTCCACGTTGCCACAAGCGGGCGACCTCATCGTCGCGGACGAGCTGATCCACGCCAGCGCCCATGACGGCATCCGCATGAGCCGCGCCGCCGCCGTCTTCGCGCGCCACAACGATGTGCAGAGCTTTGCCGACCTCATCGCCGCTTTCCGCGCCGAAGGGGGGAAGGGCCGCATCTGGATCGCGGTGGAAACGCTTTACTCGATGGACGGCGACATGGCCCCGCTCGCCGACCTCGCCAAGCTCGCCGCCAAGAATGAGGCGATGCTGCTGCTCGACGAAGCGCATGGTACCGGCGTCTTCGGCCCCGCCGGACGCGGCCTGTCCAACGGTTTCGACGGGCTGCACAATGTCATCACCCTCCACACCTGCGGCAAGGCGCTGGGGGTCGAGGGTGCGTTGATCTGCGGGCCCCGCGTTCATATCGACTTCCTGATCAACCGCGCCCGTCCCTTCATCTATTCGACCGCGCCCTCGCCGCTGATCGCGGTCGCCGCGTCCGCCGCGCTCGACCGGGTCGAGGGCGCGGGCGACCTGCGCAGCCGACTTCAGACGTTGCGACAGGATGCGGCCGAAGTGATCTGCGCCCCGCTCGGCCTCTCCATCCCGCGCAGCCAGATCCTGCCCGTGATCCTGGGTAACGACGCCCGCACCATGGCGATCGCCGCCTCCCTGCAAGAAAAGGGCTTCGACGTGCGCGGCATCCGCCCGCCGACCGTCCCGTCGGGCACGAGCCGCCTGCGCATCTCGCTCACCCTCAATGTCAGCCGCACCGATGTCGCCGCGCTGGGTCAGGCGCTTGTAGATGCGATGGCATGAGCGTCCTCATCGTCTCCGGCACCGACACCGGCATCGGCAAGACGGTCTTCGCCGCAGCCCTCGCCGGATCGCTCGGCGCGCACTACTGGAAGCCGATTCAGGCAGGCGTCGATCCCGAAGGCGACAAGGAAACAGTCGCCGCCCTGTCCGGCCTGTCCGCCGACCGCATCCTAACCGAAGCCTATCGCCTCAGCACCCCAGCCTCCCCCCACCTCGCCGCGCGCATCGATGGCGTCGAGATCGACCTCGATCGCCTCGCCCTGCCGCAAGTGGATGGTCCGTTGGTGGTCGAAGGCGCAGGTGGCCTGATGGTGCCGATCAACGATCGACTGGTCATGATCGACCTTTTCGCGCATTGGCACGAACCCGTGATCCTCTGCGCCCGCACCGGCCTCGGCACGATCAACCACAGCCTGCTCAGCATCGAAGCGCTGCGGGCGCGGAATATCCCCATCGCCGGCATCGCCTTCATCGGCGAACCGCATGACGAGAATGAACGCATCATTCCGCTGATGGGTGACGTCCCAAGCCTCGGCCGCCTCCCCCTGCTCGATCCGCTCGCTCCCGCCGCACTGGCGAAGTCGTTCGCATCCAACATCAGGCTTTGCGAAACTTTCAACCGCTGATAATTTTCGACCAACGACATGGACTCGGCCTGAAGCGGGCGGTCAAGTCGCCGCAGCATGAGCGGGCGCTTCACCGCGCGCGTTCGCAAGCAAGGGACCGACATATGAAATCACTCCTTCTAGGCGCCGCCGTTTCTGCACTGGCGCTGGCCGCGACCGCCGCCTCCGCCGATCAGGCGGCGGCTCCCGCCACCGCATCCGCCCCGACCAAAGCCACCATCGGTAGCTTTGGCTTCGACGAGACCGGCATGGAGACGTCGGTGAAGCCCGGCGACGACTTCTACGATTATGCCAACGGCGCCTGGGCCAAGCGCACGCCGATCCCCGCCGACCGCTCCAACTATGGCGCGTTCAGCGCGCTTGACGACCTGTCGCGCGAGCGCACCCGCGGCATTCTCGAAAAGGCGCAACAGGACCCGGCGAGCAAGATCGGCGCGGCCTATGCCAGCTACATGGACGCCGCCACGGTCGAAAAGAAAGGCATGGCCCCGATCCAGC
>CAJYHD010000560.1 GCA_913773715.1 uncultured Sphingobium sp. | reverse complement strand
TGCACAGCCTGCCGATCGACATCCTGAAGATCGACCGCAGCTTCGTCACCACGATGCTGGAGGATCGCGACAAGGAAGTCATCGTCCGCACGATCCTGTCGCTGGCCGAATCGCTCAATCTGCGTGTCACCGCCGAGGGCATCGAAACGCAAGACCTGGCCCATGCACTTCAGAAACTTGGGTGCTGGCAGGGGCAGGGCTATCATTTCGCCAAGCCAATGACCGAGGCGGACGCCTATGATTATTGGCGCGCGCGCTGGAATTTCGAAACGGTCTGATCGGCGATTTCACCCACCCGCGACGCATTGGGGAAGTCCTCCGCGACCCATTGCGCCTCCACCACCTGAAGCGCTTTCGCAACGTCGGGGCCGGGTTTAAGGCCGCGCTGGATCAAAGCGCCGCCGCTGATTGGCAGGGCGGGCGGCGTCCAATCCGACAAAGGTTCGAGATCGGACAATGGCCGCTCTGATGTGAGCAGGATATTGTCCACAGCTGCTTCGGTTCCCGACATGTGTGCCAACGCGCGCGGGTTCACCTGCCGACCGCTTTCGTTCAATGCCAAGGCGATCCGCTTGCGAGCCTTGTGGGAAAGTTTGAGGCGAGCGGCAACCTGTTCCGCCGCCACCGCATCCGGCAGCAAAGCTGCAAGGCGACGAATTGAAGATGGGGGAGTTGCCGAGGCCTTTTCGCGTGCGACAAGCTGTTCGAGCCGATCTACCGCATCGCCATCAATTTCAGGAAGAACGGGTTTCAGGATACCACCATTGACCATCAAGCGGATCGCCAGGACAGGCGAAATGACACTCAATAGCTTCATCAACTCGTCGGCAATCCGCTCGCGGGACAGCGCCATCAAGCTGTTAGCGCCAGCCCGGCACGCATCATAGGCACAACTGTCCACTTCATTGTCGCCATAGCGTGCGAGGAAACGAAAATAGCGCAGGATACGCAGATGATCTTCGGCGATCCGCTCGGACGCGTCGCCGATGAAGCGCACGCGCCGAGCCTCAAGGTCTGCGACACCACCGAAATAATCGCTGATCGCGCCGGTAGCGGGATCGGCGTACAGTGCATTGATCGTAAAGTCGCGCCGGGCCGCGTCTTCGCGCCAATCATCAGTATAAGCGATCGTCGCTCGACGCCCGTCAGTGCTGACGTCGCGACGTAGCGTCGTAATCTCGACCGGCCATCCTTCTAGAACGGCCGTTATCGTCCCATGATCGATACCGGTCGGCACGGCCTTGATCCCGGCCACGTTTAGACGATCGAGGACTTCCTGCGGCGCGAGGCTTGTGGCTATGTCGAGGTCGTTGACGGGCAGGCCTAGCAGTCCATCCCGCACCGCGCCGCCGACAAAGCGCGCCGTTCCTTTCGCTGTGCCGAGAACGTCGAGCAATTCGTCCAACCCGGCACGGTGGCGCCACTCGGCGTCAGGCAGCCTGACGGTCATAGCCGAGCCTTCGCGAGAGGTTGACGATGATCGCTGCGGTAATGCCCCAGATGCGTCGCCCTTCCCAGTTGATCTCATAATAGGGACGCGCGCGCCCCTCAAATTGCATTTCTCGCTGAAGCTGATTGGCCGGGTCGAAGGCGAAGGATATTGGCACCTCGAACCAGTCGGCGACTTCGGCTTCTTGAGCTTGGAGCGGAAGGTCGGGGGGGATGACGGCGAGTACGGGGACGATGTCGAAGCCGGTAAAGCTATGATAGCGGTCGGTGATGCCAACGACATCGGCCTTGTCGGGCGGCAGGCCGATCTCCTCCTTCGCTTCTCGCAAGGCGCCGGCAATTTCGTCCGCATCCCCTTCATCGACTCGCCCGCCAGGGAAGGCGATCTGCCCAGCGTGTTGCCGCAGTTTGGACGACCGTTGCGTCAGAATAATTCCAGGCTCGGCGCGATCGGTGACTGCGACCAACACGGCGGCTGGCGCAAGCGTCATATCGCCCTTGATCCGGGGATCGCGCGTCTCCGACAGCGCGATCATGTCGGGCCGCTGATGCCCTTGCGTCAGCGCGGCGCGCAGCCGCTCCGCCAGCATCATGCCGTTGCTTCCAGCGGGAAGAAAACACCGTCGCTCCAGAGGCCAAGCGGCTCGCCCTCTTCCTCCATGGCGAGATTGGCGAGTTCATAATAGACGCTGCGGGAGACCAACGCCTCCAGCCCGCCCCTCACCGCAAGATAGGGATGCGGGCCGTCAGCGCCGTTGCGAATGGTGAGGGGATGGTCCGACCCTGCTAGCACCATATCTCCGCTATTCAGCCGGAAGGCCATGCGGCGTTCGGCGTCCGTGCCTTCGCTCTTGAGTTCGACCGCGACGAAGGCCGCGTCCTCGACTTCGATGTCCAGCTTTTCGACTGGGGTGACGAGGACATGACGGCCATCCGGCTCGCGGCGCAGGATGCTCGAAAACAGGCGCACCATTGCTTCTCGACCGATCGGTGATCCCTGATGATACCAAGTGCCGTCGCGCGCGATCCGCATTTCGCTGTCGCCGCAATGGGTGGGGTTCCATTGCTCAACGGGCGGCAGGCGCTTTTCTTTGAGAAGACGCGCAATATCTGTCAGGGAAAGGTCGGCAAGATCGGGAGCGGGCTGCATCGGCATGATGCGCAGATAGGCATGCGCTCGACCGAAGGCAAAGAAGATTTGGTCAGGCGGTCACTGCCAACCTAGGGCCTAGCACGCCTGATGCGGCTATCGGCCGATCATCGATGGCAAGGGCGAGCAGGCGGCGCGGCTCAAACGGGCCGGGTGCGGACCATCCGCCGGTATGCTCCGCCGAAAAACCCCAAAAGCGGCCATAATATTCCGGGTCGCCAATCATCATCAGCGGGTCAGCGGCGGTCTTCCGCGCGGTTGCGACGACCTCGTCCATCAGCGCGCGACCGTGGCCGCCATTCTGGTGTGTAGGTTCCACCGCCACCGGCCCGATCATGACGAGCGGCGTGCGCTCGCCGCCGGGGCCGATCAACGCTACTGGCCAGCTTTGCAGCGTACCGATCAGCCCACCGGCATCATCGATCATGGCGAAGGACAACTTCGGCAACCAAGCCATGCCTTCTCGGATCCGGTAGGCGGTGCGAAGGTGGCGATCCGGCCCGAACGCTATGTCGAGCAGGCGCTCGATCGCTTGCGCTGATTGGGTGTCGAGGGGCACAATCTGAGACACGTCTTGCCGATCCGCCTTCAATGGCGCATGGACCGCGCCGAGCGGCGGGCTTGTAGCGAGCGCGCCGCAAAATGAAAGATGAAACTGCCCCCGCTGTCCTTGGCGGCGGCCATTACGATGCGGCGAACCATGCACACGGCTTTTGACGATTTTCTTACCCTCGAGGTCAACGATCTGCATGTCGATGTCCTGACCGGCATCTATTCGGAAGAGACGCACCTTCCCCAACCGCTGCGCATCTCGGTTCGGGCGAAGCTGAAGATCGCCGATCATTATGACCCGGCGACGCCGCTGACCCATTCGAAAAACTATATGGACCTGAAGCATGCTGCGACCACGGCCTTGCCCGAAGGCGTGCATTTCACGCTGATCGAGGCGGTGGCCGATCACATCATCGACACCGTCATGCTTCAAGATGACAGGGTCAGCCATGTCGAGGTAAAGATCGTCAAGCTGGCACTGAGCGAGCGGGGCGAGGAAATCGGAATCACGCTTGGCCGCTCGCGGAAATGATCGACCCGATCAGCCTTTCTTGATGAGGCCGATTTCGATCAGTCGTTCGGTCAGATAATCATGCGCACTGATCGGCTCCTGCCGGCGCGGATTGTCGGGGGTGACGCACTGAGGCAGGGCGTCGATCATGAAATCGGGCCGCAGATGCAGGAAGAACGGCATCGAATAGCGGGAGTGGCCGCGACGTTCCGGCGGCGGATTGACGACGCGGTGGCTGGTCGAGGGCAGCACTTGGTTGGTCAGCCGCTGGAGCATGTCGCCAACATTGATGGCCAGCGCGCCGGGCGGCGGTACGACGGGTAGCCAGTTGCCGCCACGGTCCTTCAGTTCCAGCCCACCTTCCTCCGCCCCCAGTAACAGCGTGATGAGGTTGATGTCCTCATGCGCGCCGGCACGAATGCCGGGCGCTTGTGGTGAGACGGGCGGATAGTGGAGCAGGCGCAGGATTGAATTGCCGTCCTTGATCGGCCTATCGAACCAGCGTTCCTCCAGCCCCAAATAGAGCGCGATGGCGGACAGCAGTTCAGCGCCAACCCGATCGAACTCGGCGTAAAGCTTGGCAAAGACCGGCTTGAACTCCGGCATTTCGGCAGGCCAGATGTTGGGTGGCATCATCTCCGCGAGCGGGTCGCCAGGCGCGAGGTCGCGGCCGACATGCCAGAATTCCTTGAGGTCATTCTCGCTCGCGCCCTTGGCGATCTCCGTTCCAAAAGCGGTATAGCCCCGCTGGCCGCCATTGGACTTGGCATCGTAATGGCGTTTCAGGTCTTCGGGCATCGCAAAGAAGCGGCGGGCCAGATCCCAGCTGTCATCGATCAATTGCTGATCCATCCCATGGTCGCGCACCATCGCGAAACCGAAGCGCTGGAAAGATCGACCGAATGCCTGCGCGAAGTCGGGCTTGTTCATTTCGGCCATGGACAGGACAGGTACCTGATCCAAAATCATCTGCGACACGAATATTCTCCACAATCTCATCGGCGCGGCATCGATCATCTCGAAGCCCGTTTCCTATGCTGTCATCCTTGATCGCGCCCGACCGCTGTTGCAAGGAGGCTAAATGAACTATTGGCTGATGAAATCGGAACCCGACGTCTTTTCCTACGACGATCTGGTCGAAAAGGGGCAAGCCGAGTGGGACGGCGTGCGGAACCATGCCGCGCAGGGGCACATGCGTGCGATGCGCAAGGGCGATCTTTCGCTCTTCTATCACAGCAACATCGGTGTCGAAGCGGTCGGCATCATGATGATCGCGGAGGAAGCCGCTCCTGACAGCACGGACCAGACCGGCAAATGGATCGCGGTCCATGTCGCGCCGAAGGAAAAACTGAAAAAGCCGGTGACGCTCAAGACGATGAAAGCTGATCCCGCGCTTTCGGACATGGTGATGCTGCGTCAGTCGCGCTTGTCGGTCTCGCCGCTGACCAAGGCACAGTTCGACCATATCGTGGCACTGTCGAAGGCGTAATCGGTTGCGTTTGGTGCAATCGGTCCGATGCCTTTTGCGATTGCCGTTTCGCCGATGAAACATAGGTTGGAGGCAACAGAACAAGAATATCCAGAGGTGTTTGATCGGCATTCACAAGGAGCACACCCATGCGAATGCTGTCCAAGTTCATTGCTACCGCCGTTGTCGGCGCCCTTTCCTCCACTGCGGCCATCGCTGCCGAAGACGCGCCCAAGCAGCGTTTCACGCATGAAGGCTACACCTATGTCTATCAGGTGAAGGACACGAAGAGCGGCAAGGTCATTTCCGGCCGTCGCTTCCCGGACGCGGTTGCGTTCAACCTCGCCGTGCGTAACGGCAAGGTGTCGGGCGTGTCGGGTGGCCATCAGGTTGCCTTCGAAGTCGAGGAAGCGCGGGGCGCGGCCTCGAACTAAGATTTAATCTTATCGAAAAGGGGCGCTCCCATGTCGGTAGCGCCCCTTTTTTATTCCGTAAAAGATCAATCAGCGGCAGGTTCGCTTGCTGTCGATTGCCTTGCCGAGCAGTGCGCCACCAGCGGCGCCCAGGATCGTGCCGGTTGCGCGATCACCACGCGTGTCGATCGCCCGGCCTGCCAGCGCACCACCGACG
>CAJYHD010000559.1 GCA_913773715.1 uncultured Sphingobium sp. | reverse complement strand
CTCGTGGTTCGGCTGGCCGCCGGGCCACGAGGGTGAGCGCAGTCACTTGGATTTGCACGTAGACCACCAGCGCAATCAGTCCCGCCGCGGCGACGCAGATGCCCAGCCAGCGCGCCTGGTAGCGATGTGCGAAGAAGTCTGCCTGCGTTACGAGGCCATGGCGGCGACCGTAGCCGTGAATCATCGGCGTCAGCCAGTAGCCCACAGCCGCGGAAAGCGACACGGAGCAGAACGCCAAATAGGCCGGCGCGCCGTAGGCCCAGGCGAAGCCGGAGATGCCAAGCACGGCGAATGTCGTGTAGATCTCACCCGCGTTGAGGAACCAGAACACCAATGTGCCCAGCTTGCGGCCGCCCAGCGCCCACTCCTCCATGGTCTGCGCGCGTTTTTGCCTGAGGCGTCCGTAGAGAATGGACCCGGCGACGGTGCCGCACACGATCAGCAGGATCAGCGAGAGGATCATACTTCACGATCCGAAATCACCGACCGATTGCGACGGTCCAAAGCGAAGCGCAGCGCCAGCACGGCGGTGGCGAAGACGATGCCCGCCATCTGCCAGACCATATCGAACGGGAGCCCCAGCGGCATCCACACCACCCCATTGGCCCACCTCGCCAAGCCAAGCTGCCACACGAATGGCAGCAGCAACAGGAAGTCGGCCCGCGTCAGGCCGGTCGCGCTATCATTGCTGTCTGCAGGTTCGGACATGACGGCCCCTTCGACTGAAAGACCCAAGCGTGAACGGCCATTCCGTTGCGTTCAATGACGAAATCGATGCGCAAGCGTTGCTTTGAACGGAACGCCGGCTTGCGCCTAGCCGCGTCGTACCGGTACTCTCCACTGGCGCAGCTGGGCCTCGATCTGCTTAAGGAGCCGCTGCGGCGCGCCCTCTAGCTGTCGCCCTGCGCGCAGCACCAGGCTGGTCGTCGTTTCCTCCATGCTGTCGTCGGCGATGGGAACACTTACCATCGTTCCCTCTGTCAGTTCAGACCACACCGAGATTTGCGGCAGGATGGCTATCGCGATGCCCGTCCGCACGGCATCCTGCATGACGTGGATGGAATTCGACGTGATCGCGGGCTGCAGATAGGTCTTCGAATTGGCTTCTGCGGCGCTGAGGATCTGGCGGATGCGAAATGACGCCGGAGGCAGCACGAGCGGTACTTGCGCCAGTTCCGGGATCGTCACGCTTTGTTGCGCGGAGAGGGGATGGTCTGGCAGCATGATCGCCATCAGGGGCTGCGCGAAGACCGAGCGCACATGGATCTTCATGTCGTTCGGGTTTGAGAACACGAGACCAAAATGAGCCTCGTCATCGGCGATCATCTGCACGATTTCGCGCGTCGTGCCGGTAAGTATCTCCAGCCGGATCAGCGGGTTCGCTTTCGAGAACTGGCTGACGATGCCGGTGAAGCTTTTACCCGCAAAACCCTCGCCGACGGCTGCCGTGACCTGCCCGGTACGAACGGAACGCAGCTCACCAAGTTTGGCGCGCAGGGCCTCGCGATCAGCAAGCTGATTGCGGTAATGGGCGACGACGATCTCGCCCGCATGGGTCAGGCGTACGCCCCGCCGTGCCTTTTCGATCAGAGCCAGACCGTACTGGCTTTCCAGTTGAGCTATCTGCCGACTGATCGAAGAAGGCGCGACGTTCAGCCGATCGCCTGCCGCCCGCATCGATCCCGCGCTAACGGCTTCCAGCAGGTAGCGCATTCCGGCTTCGGACAAAGCGAGCTTCCTTCCCCGTTCTGGCTCGGCATTGAACGCAATGCCGACGCAGCCGGTGTAAAGCTCGCCGGCATCCGGGATCAAGTGCGTACCGACTTGGCGGCGTCATCGTGCCGGATTGAATGCCTTGTTGAGCGGCAGATTGCGCGAGCTGGAACCAACCTGGACCTGGTAGCTGCCGGTGGCGAGCCGCCAATCGTGCGCGGCTTCGTCCCAATAGGACATGGCCCGCTGATCGAGCGGAAATTCAATCGTCGCCGACTGGCCCGGACGAAGCGAAACCCGCGTGAACCCCTTGAGCTGGCGCGGTGGCTCATTGGCGCTTTGAGGCATAGACAGGTACAACTGCGCCACCTCGTCGCCTGCTTGCCTGCCGATGTTTCGCACAGTGGCGCGCACCGTCCAGCCCTCGCCCGACCGTGCCAGCTTCAGACCGCTGTAGGCGAACCGGGTGTAGGACAAGCCATGACCGAACGGGTATAAAGGCGCGATACCCTTCGCGTCGTACCAGCGATAGCCGACCAGGATGCCTTCGTCATAGCGCACGGTCTTGTCGATCCCCGGATAACGAGCGGGCAGATCGGCTGGGCTACTGCGCTCGTCCGCAGGGAATGTCACCGGCAACTTGCCCGAAGGATTGGCTTTGCCCGACAACAGCGCTGCTATGGACTCGGCCGCCTGCTCGCCCGGGTACCAGGCCGCGAATATGCCAGCGACCTTGTCGCGCCACGGCATCAGCACGGGACCGACGGTGTGCAGCACGACCACGGTGTTGGGATTGGCGGCAGCGACAGCCGAGATCAGCGCATCCTGATCACCCGGCAGCTTCAGATCGGTTCGGTCCGCGCCTTCGGAGACGTGGTCTGCGACGAAGACCACTGCGACTTCGGCCCTCTTCGCGGCAGCGACGGCCTCGTCGATCAGCGTTGCGTCGGGCGTTTGCCAGCCGAGCCGCAACTCGGTGGGCGAAAGGGTGGC
>CAJYHD010000558.1 GCA_913773715.1 uncultured Sphingobium sp. | reverse complement strand
AAAAGCTGAAAGCTATTATATCCGCAACATCCACACGCCCTCGCTCACCGCCTATCCCGCCGATCCGCGCCACAATAACGGCGCTGCCGTCGTCGTCATTCCGGGCGGCGGCCATCGCTTCCTCGTCTGGAAGACGGAAGGCACCGACGTCGCGCAGCGCCTCAACCAGATGGGTGTCAGCGCCTACGTCCTGAAATACCGCCTTGCCCGCGAGGAAGGATCAACCTACTCGATCGAGCGCGATGCCGCCGCCGACGCGCGCCGCGCCATACGCTATCTGCGCGCCAATGCGGGCAAGCTCGGCATCGACCTGCATCGCGTGGGCGTTATGGGCTTTTCGGCAGGCGGCGAACTCGTGTCGCTGGTCGCCGACAATCCCGAGCCGATCCGCGCATGGAAGCTCGACGCGATCGACCGGCAAGACGGACGCCCCGATTTCCAGATCCTCGTCTTCCCCGGCCCGCTCGGCGTCCCCGGTACGGCGGCGAAGACCGCGCCGCCCGCCTTCATCACATCCGGCTCACTCGACGAATGTTGCGCGCTGCCCGCGCTCAACCTCTATACGCAGCTTCAGGCGGAGCGCGTCCCCGCCGAACTGCATATGTATGCGGAGGCGGATCACGCCTTCAACCTTGGCGAGCGATCCGGCCTCCTCTCCCTCATCCACTGGCCAGATCGTCTCGCAGACTGGCTGGCCGACGGCGGCTGGCTCGACGGCAAGGGCGGCCCCGACGCGCCACGCCGCTAAGAAGCGGGCCGCGCGCAACCTTGCCCTTTGCCGCCCCGCCGCGTAAGGCCCGCGCGTCATGACTCGCCCGCTCATCTTCGCCATTCCCAAGGGCCGCATCCTCGACGAAGCGCTGCCCCTGCTCGCCAAGGCCGGTATCGAACCGGAGGCGGAATTTCACGACAAGAAGAGCCGCGCGCTCCGCTTCGCCACCAACCGCCCGGACGTGTCGATCATCCGCGTGCGTGCCTTCGACGTCGCGACCTTCGTCGCCCATGGCGCGGCGCAGATCGGCATTGTCGGATCGGACGTGGTGGAGGAGTTCCACTATTCCGAACTTTACGCGCCGGTCGATCTCGACATCGGCCATTGCCGCCTGTCGGTCGCCGAACCCGTCGATGCAGCGGACGAGGACGAAGCGGCGATGAGCCATGTCCGCGTCGCCACCAAATATCCGCATCTGACGCGACGCTATTATGAAGCGCGCGGGCTTCAGGCCGAGTGTGTCAAGTTGAACGGCGCAATGGAGCTTGCCCCTTCGCTCGGCCTGTCGCGCCGAATCGTAGATCTCGTCTCGTCGGGCGCGACGTTGAAGGCCAACGGCCTTGTTGAAACGGCCATCATCATGCCCGTCTCCGCGCGCCTCATCGTCAACCGCGCCGCGTACAAGATGCGCTCGGCAGACCTGACGCCGCTGGTCGAAGCCTTCCGTGCCGCCGCAGGAGTGAAAGATGCCGCTTAGGCTCGATAGCCGCGACGCCGGTTTCGCCGCCGCCTTTACCGCGCTGGTCGACGCGCGGCGCGAAGCGGACGAGGATGTCTCGCGCGACGTTACCGCGATCCTGAAGCGCGTCCGCGCCGAAGGCGACACGGCGCTCGCCGATTATACGCAGCGCTTCGATCGCCACGACCTCGACGTCAGCGGCTGGGCCGTCACCCCAGCGCAAACCCGCGCCGCGCTCGACGGCATTTCCACGGAGCTGCGCGACGCGCTCGAACTCGCTGCCGCGCGCATTACCGCCTATCATGAAAAACAGCGCCCGCAGGACAGCGACGGCACCGATGCAACCGGTGTCCGCCTCGGCGCGCGCTGGAGCGCGGTCGACGCGGCGGGACTCTATGTTCCGGGAGGCCGCGCCGCCTACCCCTCCTCGCTGCTGATGAACGTCATCCCCGCCAAAGTCGCGGGCGTCCGGCGCATCGCGATGGTGACGCCCACCCCCAATGGCGAGATCAATCCGCTCGTCCTCGCTGCCGCGCAGATCGCCGGGATCGAGGAAATCTGGCGCGTCGGCGGGGCGCAGGCCGTCGCCGCGCTCGCCTATGGCACGGACCGGATCAGGCCCGTCGACGTCATCACCGGTCCCGGCAACGCCTGGGTCGCCGAAGCCAAGCGGCAACTGTACGGCGTGGTCGGCATCGACATGGTCGCCGGTCCTTCGGAAATCGTCGTCGTCGCGGACGGCGCGAACGATCCCGAATGGACCGCCGCCGACCTTTTGAGCCAGTCGGAGCATGACCCGACCAGCCAATCGATCCTTTTCACCGACGATACCCTCTTCGCCGACGCAGTCGCCGCAGCGGTGGATCAGCAGCTTCCCAAGCTGACGACGAGGGTTGTCGCAACCGAAAGCTGGACTGCGAATGGCGCGATCATTCTCGTCCGCGATCTCGACGAAGCCATGCCGCTGGTGGACCGCCTCGCCCCCGAACATCTCGAACTCGCGGTGGACGACCCCGAGCCGCTGTTCGCACAAGTCCGCCACGCAGGCTCCGTCTTCCTCGGCCGTATGACGCCCGAAGCCGTCGGCGATTATGTCGCTGGCCCCAACCACGTCCTGCCGACCGGTCGCCGCGCGCGTTTTTCTTCGGGCCTTTCGGTGCTCGACTTCATGAAGCGCACCAGCTTCCTCAGCCTCGATGCCAAGTCGATTGCCGCGATCGGCCCCGCCGCCGTGGCGCTGGCGACCGCGGAGGGCCTGCCCGCCCATGCCGCTTCGGTGGCGTTGCGCCTGCGCTAAGAGCGGAGTAGGGGGCCAAGATGACCGACCGTTCCAAATCCCGCTCCGCCGCGCGTCTCGCCGCGGTTCAGGCGCTTTACCAGCTTGAGATGGAGGGCACGCCGATGGCGACCCTGCTGCACGAATTTCACCAGCACCGCCTGGGCGCGACCATCGAGGACGTGACCTATGCCGAAGCGGAGGAAGCCTTTTTCGACGACATCGTCAGCGGCACCGACAAGCGCCGCGACGAAATCGACGCGCTGATCGCCGCCCGCCTGTCGAGCGGCTGGAGCCTCGACCGCCTCGACAAGCCGATGCGCCAGATCCTGCGCGCAGGCACGTATGAATTGCTCGCCCGCAAGGATGTCGGCACCGGTACCGTCATCAGCGAATATGTCGATGTCGCCCACGCTTTCTACGACAAGCGGGAGTCGGGCTTCGTCAACGGGTTGCTGGACGCGGTGGCAAAGGACGTGCGGAAGTAAGTCCGGCCTAAATACGGGTCGTTATTCCCGCGCAGGCGGGAATCCATCTCCTGACCCATCCCATTCGGCCACCACCGGAGATGGATCCCCGCCTTCGCGGGGATGTCGAAGATGTTGGGATGCGGCGGCGCTTCCGATAACAACAACCCATGTCCGCAGAATCCCGCTTCCTCACCCTCCTCCGCCTGCTCGCGCATGATCCCGCCGCGCAGGGGTTGAGCGATGACGTCGCGATTCTGCCGGTCGGCGACACGCGCCTCATCCTCACCAGCGATACGATGGTCGAGGGGGTCCACTATCTCCCCACCGATCCTGCCGCCGACATCGGCTGGAAACTGGCGGCGGTGAACCTGTCCGACCTCGCCGCCAAGGGCGCGCGCCCGATCAGCTGCCTGCTAAACTATGCGCTATCCGGCGACGACGCCTGGGACGCGGCTTTCCTCGAAGGGCTGGGCGAAGCGCTCGACCGCCACGGCATGCCCCTGCTCGGCGGCGACACGGTCAAGATGCCGCAAGGCAGCGCCCGCAGCTACAGCCTGACCGCCATAGGCGAAGCGACCGGCCCCGTCCCCACCCGCAGCGGCGCGCGCGCAGGCGACCGCCTCTACCTCACCGGCCCGGTGGGCGATGCAGGCGTCGGCCTTGACCTCGCGCGGACCGATCCCGCCGCGTCCGGCCCGCTGGTCGAAGCCTATCGCCGCCCACGCCCGCGCCTCGCCGAAGGTGCACTGATCGCGCCCCATGCGACGGCGATGATGGACATATCGGACGGCCTGCTAATCGACGCCAGCCGCTTGGGCGAAGCCAGCAATCTCGCCGTCACCATCGACCACATCCCCCTCTCCCGCGCGCTCGAACAGGTGCGCGGCGCCAGCACCGCCGTGCAGATCGCGGCGGCGCAGGCGGGCGATGATTATGAACTCCTGTTCGCCCTGCCCGCCAGCGAGCGCCCCCCGGTCCACGCCATCCCCGTCGGCCATCTGAGCGAAGGCTCCGGCCTCACCCTCCTCATCGACGGCGTCGCCGTCCCGCTGCCCGACCGTCTCGGTTGGGAACATGGCTGAACCGCACCACCTAACCCACATCAATTCCAGCACATCTTGACGCAAGCGGCACGACCTGTAGCTTGTGCCACCTCTTTTGCCTCAGCCGGTTGGGATCGCCTCATGCGCCGATACCCGTTGCTGATTGCCGCGGTGCCCTGCCCCGGACCTTTGCCGCCCGGATGCCCGCCCTTACGCCCTTCGCCTGCCCGTCATTCCCTGCGGAGCCGTCGATGAAAGCCATAAAAGGGGGAGAGGAAACCATATGCAGATTGTTTATCTCGCCATAGGGTGCGGCCTGCTGGCTGTGCTCTATGGGTTGTTCACCAGCCGTCAGGTGCTTGCCGCCTCGCCCGGCAACGACACCATGCAAGCGATCGCCGGCGCGATCCAGGAAGGCGCGAAAGCCTATCTTTCCCGCCAATATGCGACCATCGCGATCGTCGGCGTCGTCGTCGCCATCCTCGTCGCCCTCTTCCTCGTTCTCACCTCCGCCATCGGCTTTCTCATCGGGGCGATCCTGTCCGGCGCGGCGGGTTTCATCGGCATGAACATTTCCGTCCGCGCCAATGTCCGCACCGCCGAAGCTGCGCGCGGCACGTTGCAAAGCGGCCTCACCGTCGCCTTTCGGGCGGGCGCGATCACCGGCATGCTGGTGGCGGGCCTCGCCCTGCTCGCGATCAGCCTGTTCTTCTGGTATCTGACCGGTCCCGCAGGCCATGCGCCCGACGACCGGCTGGTGATCGACAGCCTCGTGGCATTGGCGTTCGGCGCATCGCTCATCTCCATCTTCGCGCGTCTGGGCGGCGGCATCTTCACCAAGGCAGCGGACGTTGGCGCGGACCTCGTCGGCAAGGTGGAGGCAGGCATCCCGGAGGATGACCCCCGCAACCCCGCCGTCATCGCCGACAATGTGGGCGACAATGTCGGCGATTGCGCTGGCATGGCCGCCGACCTGTTCGAAACCTATGTCGTGACCGTGGGCGCGACGATGGTGCTGATCGCGCTGCTCGTCACCGGCGTCGACAACGCCTTCCTCATGCGCCTGATGGCGCTGCCGCTGGGCGTAGGCGGCGTATGCATCATCACCTCGATCATCGGCACCTATATGGTGCGGCTCGGCTCCAGCCAGTCGATCATGGGCGCGCTCTACAAGGGCTTCTGGACCACGGCGATCCTGTCGATCCCGCTGATCTACATCGTAACGGCCCATGTGCTGGGCGACATGCACGCCCCCTTCGGCACCGATCTGGAGGGGCTGGGCGGCTATACCGGCATGGCGCTCTTCTGGTCGATGATGGTCGGCCTCGCCGTCACCGGACTGCTGGTCGTCATCACCGAATATTATACCGGCACCAACTATCGCCCGGTCCGCAGCATCGCCAAAGCTTCCGAAACCGGCCACGGCACCAACGTGATCCAGGGACTCGCCATCAGCTTGGAAGCCACCGCGCTGCCGACGCTGGTGATCGTCATCGGCATCATCGTCGCGCATCAGCTGGCGGGTCTCATCGGCATCGCCTTCGCCGCGACCGCCATGCTGGCGCTGGCGGGCATGGTCGTGGCGCTCGACGCCTATGGCCCGGTCACCGACAATGCGGGCGGCATTGCAGAAATGAGCCACCTCGACGACAGCGTCCGCGTCAAGACCGATGCGCTCGATGCCGTGGGCAACACGACCAAGGCGGTGACGAAGGGCTATGCCATCGGTTCGGCGGGCCTCGCCGCGCTCGTCCTGTTCGGCGCGTACACGGAGGATCTCAAATTCTACAACAGCGCGCTCGGCCTGACCGCGCCAGTCGATTTCAGCCTGTCCAACCCCTATGTCATCGTCGGGCTGCTGCTCGGCGCGCTGCTGCCCTACCTCTTCGGTGCGATGGGCATGACGGCGGTGGGCAGAGCCGCAGGCGATGTAGTCAAGGATGTGCGTGACCAGTTCGCCACCAACGGCGGCATCATGGAAGGGACGTCGCGCCCCAACTATGCCCGCACCGTCGATCTCGTCACCCGCGCCGCGATCAAGGAAATGATCGTGCCGAGCCTGCTGCCCGTCCTGGCCCCGATCATCGTCTATTTCGCGATCGC
>CAJYHD010000557.1 GCA_913773715.1 uncultured Sphingobium sp. | reverse complement strand
GCTCCCAAGCCGCTGTTTCGCGATCCGGTGCATGATGGCGCGGCCGACGCATCCACCGTGCGCGATCGCAAAACCGGCGAGTGGGTGATGTTCTACACCAACCGCCGCGCCGACCTGCCAATGGATGACGACAAGGATGTCCGCTGGGTCCATGGCACGGCGATCGGCACCGCCCGGTCGAAGGACGGCGCGCACTGGACCTACAGCGGCACGGCGGCCATCCCCAAAAGCTGCACCGGCGAAACGCTATGGGCGCCCGATGTCGAATGGTTCGAAGGCCGCTGGCATATGTGGCTGACGGTCGTGCCGGGTGTCTTCCGCGACTGGAACGCGCCGCGTTTCATCGTCCACCTGACTAGCCCGGACCTGAAACAATGGAAATGTGGCGACCGGCTGGATCTCGGTTCCGACCGCGTGATCGACGCCAGCGTCGTGAAACTGCCGAAGGGAGGTTACCGCCTTTTCTTCAACGACGAGCGGATGAACAAGGCGATCCGCACCGCTGACAGCGCTGATCTCGTCCACTGGACCGTCAAGGACCGGCTGACCGACACGCCGGGCGAAGGCCCCAAGGCGTTCTTCTGGAAAAGCCGCTGGTGGCTGATCTCCGACGCGTGGAAGGGGCTGCTCGTCATGCGCTCCGACGACGCGACGCATTGGACGCGGCAGGCGGACTATATCCTCGCCACTCCTGGCACCCATCCTACCGATCGCGCCAAGGGACAGCATCCCGACATCGTCGTCGCGGGCGACCGCGCCTATATCCTCTATTTCGTCCATCAGGATGGCGAAGAGGAGGCAAAGGCCAACCCGGACTGGAAGCGCCGCACCATCATCCAGATCGCCGAACTCAAGGAGAAGGACGGCATCATCAGCGTCGATCGCGATGCGCCCGTGCATGTCCGGTTGACCCCCTGAGCAAAGGGGCATGGCAGCGCGTCCGAAAAGGCGCTAGGACGATGGCCGAATGACGATCAGAAAGCCGCCCACCATCCGCGAAGTCGCCGCCCATGCGGGCGTATCGGTCATGACCGCATCGCGCGCGGTCAGCGGCAAGGGACCGGTCAGCGGCAAGGCACGGGCAGCGGTCGAGCAGGCGGTCGCCGCGCTCGGCTATGTCCCCAACGCCTCGGCCCGCGCATTGGCGGGAAGCGCGGACCGCCGGGTCGCCCTGCTGCACAGCGACAGCACGACATCCGCCTATCTGGGTGAGTTGCTGCTCGGCGCGATGGGCGAAGCACCGCAGCGGCACCTGCACCTCGTCGTTGAACGCTGTGCCCCCGGTGCGTCGGCGCAGGCCGTGGTCGATCAGGTAGGCCATGCCCATGTCGCGGGCGTCATTCTGCCCCCGCCGCTGTGCGACTGGCCCGAACTGGTGGAGCAGTTGCAGGCGCGCGATATCGTCGTACTGGGCATCACGCCTGACGAGCCGCGCCCCGGCGTATTGGCGGTCGGCACCGATGACCGTCAGGCCGCCTACGACCTTGCCTGCCATCTCGTCGATCTCGGCCATCGCCGCATCGCCTTCATCGAGGGCAATCCGCGTCACCGCGCCAGCGCACGCCGCTTGCAGGGCTTTCGCGATTGCCTCAGCGACCGGGGCATCGACATCGATCCGCAGATGATCGTGCCGGGCGATTTTTCCTATCGTTCGGGCCTGGACGCGGCGGAGCGGCTGATGCGCCTGTCGCCCCCGCCGACCGCGATCTTCGCCTGCAATGACGATATGGCGGCGGCGGCGATCACGCTCGCGCATCAGCGGCGCTTCAACGTGCCGGCCGACATCACCATCTGCGGCTTCGACGATACCCCGCTCGCCAGCGCGATCTGGCCCGCGCTCACCACCATCCGCCAGCCGATCCGCGACATGGCGCGGGAGGCGATCGTGCTGCTCGGCACCTATTTCCGCGATCAGGATGAAGGTGGCGATGCGGAAGACCGGGGGCGGGTGAAACTCGCCTACGAACTTATCCGCCGCCAGTCGGACGCGGTACCCGCACGGCACTGACCGGGTTAGAGAAAACGTACCTGCCGCAGCCAGGCTTCGCAAAGGCGCGGCCAGAGCGACACCGGAAGGTCGGGGGTATCGAGCGCAAAGCCGTGCGGCGCATCGGCAAAGATATGCGGCTCCGGCGATCCGCCTGCCTGCACAAGCGCGCGATGCAGCCGATGGGCATTGTCGACCGGCACCACGGGATCATTGCCTGCATAGACGATGAAGGTCGGCGGCGGATCGGGCAGCAATTGCGCGTCGGGCTGAAGCGCGTCGTAGAGCGCCTGCTTCTCGACCGGCGGCAGCGGCGGCTTGTCGGGGATGACCGTGCGCCCCTTCGCGTTGGTGCTGATCGGCGCATAACCGATCACCGCGACATCGGGACGCTGCGGCTGTGCCTCACCCCAAATCGCAGGATAGTCCGCCATCAGGCAGGCCGCGAGGTGACCTCCGGACGACAGGCCGACGACGCCGACACCCTGCTCCGCCAGGCCGCTGTCCCGGATCATCCGCATGGCTTCCAGCGCGTCGTCCAGCGGCGCGGACGGGCCATGGCTTGCGTTGGGGAAACGGTGGATGAGGACGAAGGCGTGATAGCCCAGCGTAGTCAGCCAGCGCGCGACCTGAACCCCCTCACGCCCCGCCATCAGCGCAGTGTAGCCGCCCCCGCCCAGCACCAGCATCGCGCGGCCGTGGGGATTGGTCGGCGCATAGCCCAGCAGCACCGGATGCTCGACGGCGGTAACGACCGCCCGCTCGGGCGCAGCGCCAGCGTCCTCCAGCGTGAAGGCACCCTCCGCCGCGCCATGCAACGGCCAGGTCATGTCAGCAGCGAGCATCCACGCCTCCCATCGGGCAGCCATGGGTGGGGTAGGCTTCACCGTCCACTTCCACCGCCTCGCGCACGACCTCCAACCGGTCGCCAGCGTCCCGCATCTCGTAGAATTTGGCGAGCGCCCGCTTGAAGGGGCGATGCAGCACCAGCATCAGCTTGCCATCGAACGTGCGGAAAAGCATGCCATGGCCGCTGTCGCGCTCGATCAGCGGGCCAAGCTGCTCCCACGGCCCTGCCAGCGTGCCGCTCTTCGATCGCGCCTGCGCCTGAACATAGCCGTCCTTGCCCCAGCTCGACCACAGCATCAGCAGCGTACCGGTCTTCGTGCGGAACAGTTCCGGGCCATCGGTGACATAGCCCATGTCGCCCTCCGACTGCTTCTGCCCGACGATCCAGTCGGCTTCGTTGGCGCGGAACAGCAGGCGCGGCGGCCCGGCGGGCGAGAGATCGTCCTTGAGCGGGATCGCCTCCATCGTGCCGACACCCATTTGCAGCCATTCATGGGCGTAGACCATCCACGGCTTGCCCTGCGCATCGACATGGAGCGTACCATCGAGCGTCATGTCGGCGGCGGGCGTGACCGGCACGCCCTTATGGGTCAGCGTGTAGGGGCCATCGATGCGATCGGCAGACGCGATCAAGGTCGCACGGCGATAGGTCGCCCGCTTGCCCTTGGCGGGCAATGCCGCCTTGTCGTTATGGAACGTCGCGAACAGATACCAGCGCCCCTTCCAGCGATGCACCTCCGGCGCCCAGCCACCCTCGTCGGCCCAGTTACCCGCAGGCAAGGTGAAGACGACGCGCGGCTTTTGCCAGTGGGTCAGGTCGCTGCTGGCATAGGCCATAATGCCGATGCGCCTGTCGCCCGTCACCGCCGGGTCGTTCTTCGAAAAGAGCCAGTAGGTCTTGCTCTTCTCGTCCGCCACGACCCAGGGATCGTGGATGCGCAGATGCGACGTCAGAAGCGGGGCGTCGGCGGCCAGCGTCGGTGCGGCGATCCCGATCAGCAGCGCTGCAAGCAGGCTCCGCATCAGGTCGCGAGCCGGTTGCCGTAGCCGATGATGATGGTCGCGAAGATCAGCAGTCCGACCCCGCCCCACACCATGCGGCGGACGGCGGGCGCGGCGTCCTTCCATTCGCGGAAGGCAAAGCCCCAGCAGGTGCCGAAGATGATGATCGACGCCATGTGCAGCGTCCAGCTGGAAAAGCCGAAGCGGCCCATCTGGCTTTCGCCCATGGTGTAGAAGAAGAACTGGAAATACCAGGCCGTGCCCGCGACGGCGCAGAGCAGGAAGTTGGGCAGCAGCCGGGGCTTGTGGCCGCTGGCGTCGGGCGCGCCCGCCCATTGCCCCGCCGACCTGTTCTTCGCGATCAGCCAACCACACCAGAGCGCGTTGGTAATGAGGCCGCCGAACATGACGAGGCAGAGCGTCGGCAGGCCGGTCCACAGCGGCCCGGTGCCAGCCGCAGCCGACAGCGCCTTCACCGGCTCACCAGCCGCGAGGCCGAAAGCGAAGCAGGAGGACATGATGCCGGAGAAGATCGCGACCGCGATACCCTTCCTGAAGTCGAACTCGGCGACGGCAGCGGCCTTTTGCTCGGCGCTCAGGGCTTCATCCTTGCGCGCACCCGCACGGGCGACGACGATAATGCCCAGCACCGTGACAGCCAGGCCCAGCAGTACGATCTGCCCGTGCGTGGTCTCCGCAATCTCCGTCATGAACGTGCCGTCGAAGATCGGTGGGATCAGCGTTCCGAACACGGTGCACAGCCCCAACACCACCGCCATGCCGAGCGACAGGCCAAGATAGCGCATCGTAAGGCCATAGGTCAGGCCGCCAAAGCCCCACAGAAAACCGAAGAACACGCACCAGCCGATGACGGACGATGGCACGCGGCTCATGACGCCCATCAGATCGTTGGTCTGCACCGAAGCAAAGAACCAAGGCGCGATCACCCAGGAAAAAATGCCGCCGGTCAGCCAGAAAATCTCCCAGTTCCAGCGTTTGACGCCGCGAAACGGCACGTAGAAACTGGCGGACGCGAACCCACCCAGCCAGTGGAAGATGACGCCAAGCAGCGGATTGGGGGTCATAGGTCCAGTTCCAGACGATAGAGGCGATTGGCGTTGCCCGCGAACAGCGCGCGGCGATCGGCCTCGGCAAAGTCGGCGACGATGCCGTGATAGGCTTCCATGTAGCGGTCGATCGGACCGAACAGCTTGTCGGTCGGCGTGTCGCTCGCGAACATGCAGCGGTTTGTGCCGAAAAGATCGATCGTCTCCAGGATCAGATGCTCGACCGTCTCGCGGCTCCAGTCGCGGCGGATGAAGCCCATGCCCGACAGCTTCACGCTGACATGCGGGATCGCGGCGAATGCCTTCATGCCCCGCCGCCAATCTGCCAGCCCGTCTGCATCGGTCAGCACCGGCATGCCCATATGGTTGATCATGACCGGAATGTCGGGATGGCGCTCGACCAGCGCAGCCAATCCCTGCATCTGCCCCGGATAGCATTGCAGGTCGAAAGATAGGCCGTGCTTCGCCAACAAAGCATAGCCCGCCTTCCATTGCGGATCGACCGTCAGATCGACCGGGCCATAGGTCCGCTGCGGATCGGCATGCCAGTTGACGATGTGGCGGATGCCTTTGACTCGTTCATAGGCCGCCTGCTCGCCAAGCAGCGTATCGACATCGGGATCGTTCAGCGCGGCAAAGGCGACGATGCCGGTAGGCAGCCCCTCGATCGTCGCCAGCCCGTCGAGCCATTGCGTTTCCCGCAGCGCACTCTGCGCCGCCGCACCCGCGTCGACATGCACCGCGCCCACGACATTCCAACGGGCAAGGTCGGCGCGATAGTCGGCGACGCTATAATCCCTGGCGATCGGCTCGACGCTGCCATTCGGGCCGTCGTCGGAGAAGGGTTCGCTCAGCCAGTCATAACGGATGTGCTGCAAGTCCCACAGATGGATATGCGCATCGACAAAGGGGATCATGGGCCTCTCCTCCGAGACAAACTGCCGTTCGCCCTGAGCTTGTCGAAGGGCTTCCCTTTTTCGAAAGAGACGTGAAAGGCTTCGACAGGCTCAGCCCGAACGGGTTCAGTACCAGGACTATTGGCAACGCGCCGGGTCTTGCCGCCCGGTCGCGCCGCGCAACTTGTTTAGAAGGTGGTCCGCCCGCCCGACGTGTCGAAGGTCGATGCGGTGGTGAAGCTGCACTCCTCGCTCGCCATGAAGCAGACCATCGCCGCCGATTCCTCGATCAAGCCGAGGCGACCCATCGGGATCTTCGACTTCATATAGTCGACCTGGCTCTGCGGCAGCTGGGCGAGAATCGGGCTTTCGAACGTTGCCGGGGTCAGCGCATTGGCGATCACGCCCTTACCCGCCAGTTCCTTGCCAAGGCTCTTGGTGAAACCGATCACGCCCGCCTTGCTCGCCGAATAGGCGCTGGCGTTCGGATTGCCTTCCTTGCCTGCGACCGAAGCCAGGTTGACGATCCGGCCATAACCGTTTTCGAGCATGAACGGCACGACTTCACGGTTGCAGTAGAAAAGGCCGTTGAGGTTGATGTCGATCACCCGCTGGAAGCTGTCCACCGGATAGTCCCACACCGTTGCGGTCGCACCCGTGATGCCCGCCGAGCAGACAAGCACATCGACTTTGCCGAGCGCAGCGGCGGTCGCCTTCGCAGCGGCGGCGACGGCGGCATGATCGGATACGTCCAGCGCCTCGACATGCACCGCGCCGACCTCAGCCTTCGCAGCGGCCAGCGCATCGGCGTTCAGATCCCACAGCGCGACCGTGCCGCCTTCGGCGACGATCCGCGCCGCGACCTGCTTGCCGAGGCCCGACGCGCCACCGGTGACGATGGCGCAGCGGCCCTCATAGCGTCCGGTAAAGACGCTCATCCGAGCACCTCGTCACCCAGATGGCGCCATTCCGACACCTGCTGGCGCTGCGTACCGAGCTTTTCGATGCCGAGTTCCATGACGTCGCCGGCCTTGAGGTAGATGGCGTTGGGCTTCTTGCCCTCGCCCACACCCGGAGGCGTGCCGGTGATCATCAGGTCGCCGGGATACAGCGTGATATATTCGCTGACATAGGAAATCAGTTCGGCGACGTCGAA
>CAJYHD010000556.1 GCA_913773715.1 uncultured Sphingobium sp. | reverse complement strand
GCAGATAACGCGACACACGCGCCAGGGTCTTCAGATGCTCCGCGCCGCTATCGACTGGCGAAAGCAAGGCAAACACGACATCGACCGGCGCATCGTCCACAGCCTCGAAAGCGACCGGCGGATCGAGCAACACCACAAGGCCGCACATGCGATCAAGGCCGGGAATCTTGGCGTGCGGAATGGCAACACCGCCGCCGAAGCCGGTCGATCCCAACTTCTCGCGGTCCATCAACGCGTCGCCGACGACGACCGCGTCCAGACCATAAGCCTGCGCGGCAAGCGTCGCGATCTTCTGGAACAACTGCTTCTTGCCGTTCACCGTCAGGCCCGTATCGAGCGCTTCGGGCGAAACGATGTCGTTGAAAGGCACCATTTTCAATCCGAAAATACCCCGCAGCCGCGTCCGGCGTCACCATGTGTCAGCGCATATGCTTGGGGGAAATATAAAGCCGCGCCCATAGGCCGCCTGTGCCATGAGGTCAACAGGCGGCCCGGCGTCGGGTTATGCTAGGTTGCGCGGCTCCACCCAGCCAATCGTCCCGTCATGGCGGCGATAGACCATGTTGTAGGCCGATGTTCCAGCGTTCAGAAACAATAATGCGTTGGTGTTGCGCAGGTCGAGCATCATCACTGCGTCGGACACGCTGGCTTCCGGGATATCGACCCGCGTTTCGGCGACGATCAGCGGCGCGTCGCTCGGCTCTTCCTCCTCATCGGAACCTGCGAAAATCGTGTAGCCCGCGCCGTCGAGCGCGACCGCATCATAAGCCATGGCACGCTCCGCCTCGGCAGCGACGGCTTGGGGATGTCGGTCACTCAAGCGCCGCATGTAACGCCGCAACTGCTTTTCGATCTTGGTCGCGGCGGCATCGAAGGACGGATGTGCTTCCTGCGCTTCTCCCGCGCCTTTCAGGATCAGACCGGTCATCACATGACAGACGATGTCACAATGAAAAGCGCCATGCGGCGCGGGTCGGAACGTGACCTGTGCGGAGAGCGTGCGGGAGAAATATTTCTCGGCCATCGCTTCCAGCCGATCGGTGACGTGGCTCTTGAGAGCTTCACCCGTTTCGACCTGATGTCCGGAAACACGAATATCCATATGCCTTCTCCTTGTTCTTGCCGGATCGCCCGGCAGGGCGGCCCGGTGTCATGTTGGAGGCACGGACGATTAAGCCTGCGCCTCCTCCAGCCAGAGCGGCTTGTCCAGCGTCGCGACGAACGCCGCATGCCGCTCCAGTTCCGCCACGCTCGCAGCAAAGATGCGGGCGGGGCGTACAGGGCGAACCTCGACAGGGGATGTCAGTTCCACCCTGAAAACGGTCTTTATGTCTTCCTGTGCCAGACCAAGGCCGATCTGACGGCCGCCGGTCAGTTCTATATAGAGTTGCGCCAGCAGTTCCGCGTCGAGCAGCGCGCCATGCTTGATGCGATGGCTGCGGTCGATCCCGTAACGAGTGCAGAGCGCGTCGAGGCTATGCTTGGCGCCCGGATGCAGCTGCCGCGCGATCGCGACCGTATCGATCATCCGCTCCATCGACACTTCGGGATGGCCGCACAGGCGCAATTCATGGTTGAGGAATCCGAAGTCAAACCGCGCATTATGCGCCACCAGCGGGCTGTCTTCGAGGAAAGCCAGCAGATCCACGACGCCATGGCCGAACAACGGCTTGTCGGACAGGAAGATGGCGGACAGACCATGCACCGCCTCGGCAGCGGCGGGCATGTCGCGCTCCGGGTTGAAATAGGCGTGGAATGTTCGCCCGCTCGGCACCCGGTTGATCAGTTCGATGCAGCCGATCTCGACCATCCTGTCACCTGACAGGGGATCGAATCCGGTGGTTTCGGTATCGAAGATGATCTCGCGCATCGCCCTCTGCATCGACTCTGTGAACGACCCTTATCGGCCTCTATCTGCGTCAAGGCAAGCGACCAGACGCCGGACTTGGGCACGTGTGAAATCGAAAGTCCCTCCTGTCTCGATCAGATAGTGGGCGCGGCGACGCTTTTGCGCGTCGGGCGTCTGGAGTTTCAAAATCTGGCGGAATTTTGCGCTGGTCATGCCGGGTCGCGCCAGGACGCGCCGCCGCTGTTTCCAGGCAGGCGCGGACACGACGATCACACCCGCCAGCCCTCTCTCGCCGCGAGTCTCGAACAACAAGGGAATGTCCAGCACTACGAACGGCCGCGATCGATACTGCCGCAGGAACGCAGCGCGCCCAGCCCGTACCGCCGGATGGACGATCGCCTCCAGCGCCTGCCGCTCGACCGGATTACCGAACACCGCCGCACCCAGTGCCCCGCGATCCACGCCCTGCGCCCCAGTCGTGCCGGGAAAGCGCGCCTCGATCGCGGCCAGCAGCGCGCCGCCCGGTCCTTGCAAGCACCGCACCTCGGCATCGGCGTCGAACACCGGCACGCCCTGCCGCCGCAGCATCGTCGCCACCGCCGACTTGCCCATGCCGATCGAGCCAGTAAGGCCCCAAATGCGCATGATTAGCCAGCAGCGATCAGCAGGTCGCGCAATTCCGCGTCCAGTTCACGCGGGGCCTGCGCATCGAAGAAGATGTCGAACGCCAGCGCCGCCTGTCCGATCAGCATCTCCAGACCGTCGAGCGTCTTGAGACCCCTGTCTCGCGCAGCCTTCAGCAATTCCGTCTCCAGCGGCGCATAGACGATGTCATACACGGTGGCGCTCTGCGGCAAGGGCGACAGGTCGAGCGAGAGCACTGGCTGGCCTATCATGCCAAGCGAAGTCGAATTGACCAGCAAATCCACAGCAGGCAACGCATCGCCCATGCCGATGACACGCCCCTCGACTCCTGCCTGGTCGAGCATCGCCTGCCCCTTCGCAACATCGCGCACCATGATGGTGATATCGGGCACGCCAAGGCTGCTAAGCGCGAACAGGACCGCCCGCGCCGCGCCGCCCGCGCCGATCAGCACCGCGCTCTTGCCCTTCCATCCGTCACGCAAAAGGGGCTGAAGAAACCCACCCGCATCGGTATTGGTGCCGATCAACGGCCCATCCGTCTCGCTCGCAATGGCGTTCATCGCCCCGATCCTTTCGCGCACGCCACCCGGATCGTCGGTATAGTCCATCACCGCAATCTTGTGCGGGATGGTGACATTGCACCCAAGCCAGTCGGGATCGGCGCGTCGCATCAGGAAATAGGCGGCAAGCCCCTCTGCCGTCACATGGGTCTTCTTATACTCCGCCTCGATATCGAGCGCCTGAAGCCAGAAATTGTGAATGAGCGGCGATTTGCTGTGCGCGATCGGATCGCCGATCACTTCGGCATAAGGGAGCTTGTCGGTCATGACGGCAGAACGCCCCGCACGCGTAGAAAGTCAAGCAAAGGCAGCAGCGGCAAGCCCTGAATCGCGAACTGGCTGCCCTCGACCTTCGCGAACAGTTGCACGCCCGGTCCCTCGATCCGGTAGCAACCGACGCACCAGCGCAATCCCTCCCAATCGCCTTCGAGATAGGCGCGGATAAAATCGTCTGACAGCGGACGCACCGTCATCCGCACCCGCTCGATATGCCGCCAGATCGGCTCGTTGTTGAGCACGATTACCGCCGCGCTGTGCAGATGATGCACACCGCCCGACAGGCGCTTCAAAATCCGCTCGGCGTCTTCCCGATCGACCGCCTTATCGATCATGGCACCATCTTCTAGACTCAAGGTCTGGTCGCAACCCAGCACCAGCGCACCAGGCACGCGCCGCGACACTTTGAGCGCCTTCAATTCCGCCAGTGCGTCAGCCAGCGCCCGCGCGTCCAGCCCATCGGCGCGCAACGCTTCTTTTGCTGCCTCCTCGTCCACACCCGGCGACAAGGCTTCGAACGGCACCCCTGCCGCCGTGAGCATGGCGCGACGGCTCGCGCTTTGCGATGCTAACACGATCATGCTCGCGCCGCCTCCTCGGCCAGTTCGCGGTCGTTGAACAGATTGATGATCGCCGCCGCCGCTTCCTCGATCGACCGGCGCGTCATGTCGATCACCGGCCAGCCATTGTCAGCGAACATCCGCCGGGCAAAGGCAAGTTCGGCCTGCACCTTGTCGACATCGACATAGCTGGTCTCAGGCGCTTGGTTGAGCGAGAGCAGGCGGTTGCGCCTTATCTGGATCAGCCGTTCGGGACTGATGGTGAGGCCGACGACCATCGGATGCTTGAGCGCATAAAGGCTTTTGGGCGGCGGCGATTCCGGCACCAGCGGGATGTTCGCCGTCTTATATCCGCGATTGGCGAGATAGATTGACGTCGGAGTCTTGGAGGCGCGCGACACGCCCGCCAGCAAGATATCCGCCTCCTCCCAATTCTCATGCGCGACGCCATCGTCATGCGCGATCGTGAACTGGATCGCCTCGATCCGCGCGAAATAGGCTTCGTCGAGGATATGCTTGCGCCCTGGCCGGGTGCGCGTTTCCTGCCCCAATATGTTGGAAAGCGCATCCGCCACGCTGTCGAGCGCCGCGACATGCGGCAATCCCAGCGCCCGGCAGCGCGTCTCCAGCCGCTTGCGCAGCATGTTGTTCGTGAGCGTAAACAAAACCAGCCCCGGATTGGCG
>CAJYHD010000555.1 GCA_913773715.1 uncultured Sphingobium sp. | reverse complement strand
GACCGGCAAGGCGCAGGACCCGGACCCCAAAGTGGCTCCTGATGTCTCAGGTGGAACCGGCTAACCGATCTACTTCCATAATCCCGAAATACCATCCCAATCGGGACGGTGTCGGAGCCGTCCGGTTGTGACACCAACCCCCCGCCCCAGCTTTTCCGCGGGTTTACAGGTGTCAGAACCCCGTGTCAGAAAGCAGGCATGGAAATCGGCTATGCGCGCGTGTCCCGCGGCGACACCCAGGACCTCGCTCCGCAGCTTCGTGCGCTAACCGATGCCGGGTGCGATCCGATCTACCGGGAGGAAGCATCGGGCGGCCAGGCCGACCGCCGCGAACTGGCGCGCGCGATCGGCGAGCTGACGCCCGGCGACGTGCTGGTGGTGTGGAAGCTCGACCGGCTGTCCCGATCCCTTCGCGACCTCCTGTTCACGCTGGAGGCGATCACCGCGGCCGGCGCCGGCTTCCGGTCGCTGACCGAGGCGATCGACACCACCACCGCGCCGGGCCGGTTGATGACGCAGATGCTTGGCGCGTTCGCCGAGTTCGAGCGCGCCATGATCCGCGAGCGGACCATGAGCGGGCTGGCCCATGCCCGCCGCGCCGGCCGCCACCTTGGTCGCCGGCCGAGCCTTACCGGCCAACAGCGCGCCGAGATCATCGCGAGGGCGGAAGCCGGCCAAGGCTCCCCTGCCCAGCTTGCCAGCCTGTTTCGCGTGTCGCGATCGACCGTGCAGCGCGTGTTGCGGGAGCATCGCGCGCGCGATGCGCCGGTGGACGGGGCCATCAGGGCAATACGCTAGGCTCACGCGACCGCTATCTGATTTATCCGCGCTCCCGCCCGAGCATCGGCAGTTGTCGCACCGATTTATCCGCGCTTTTCTACTTCATTTCTTCTCACTTGAACCTTCGTGATTTGTCGCCATCCTTGCCTGGGCAAATGAAAGGATCGACCATGAGCAGCATCAAGCGGACCCGCGGCCGTCCCCGCGGCACGGGACTGGACGACAGCCCCACGCTCAGGACGGTGGCAGACATGCTGGCGGCTGACCCGTCGCTCAAGCCGACCACTGCCATCAGGCGCGCCCTCGACAAGCCGACCGAAACCGCGGTGCGGCGGTTGCAAGGCAAGTGGCAGCACCACGGCGCGCAGTATCGTGCCGATGCCCAAGCCCGGCGATCGGTCGTGCCCATGCCTGTACGTCGGGCCAGCCCCCCTTACTCTCCGCGCACCGCCCGGCAGATGATGGAGGCACACCGGCGGATGCAGGAGGCGCTGGGGCCATCCATTCGCGCCGCGCAGGAGCTGGCGAACAGTCCCGGCTTCATGGCGGCCCAAGAGGCGGCCCGTCGCTTGCAGGAGAGTCCGGCTCTTCGCGCCGCGCAGGAGCTGGCGAACAGCCCCGCTTTCCTGGCGGCGCAGGAAGCAGCCCGCCGTATCCACGAGAGTCCGTCCGTGCAGGCAATGCGCGAGCTGCATGAGAGTCCGACTTTCCGCGCCATTCGCGAGGCGCAGGCCCAGATGAGCAGGATGCTGGGCGGCTACTGATCGTCTGACGGAGGCGGGGATGCATGACATGCCGGGAGCGCGGCGGCGCTCCCGGACATGCCTTACATCGTCAGTTTGCCCGGCGGGGTGCCCGATTGAGTGCCCATCCAAAAACTGTAAGTGCAACGGTTAAAGCCGCACCCTTAAGAGTTGGACTACCTAGAACGATTGTAACCGGAATAATAAAAGTCATAAGTTGTTTCCTTTAATACCATAGGCAAAAGCCTTCTGTTGTTTACTAAGAACAGTAATGGCCGCGTGCCGTTACTGTGGACCCACAATACTGCGGGGCCAGCAACGGCGTCCATATATTTTTTCGGTTTGCTCCCTCACCAGCGCGAACCGCCGGCGTCGGGTCAGTCGGTTAGCAACGGGCAGGCGTTCGCGACACGGCGGCCATCGTCCCAGGCTGGTTTGTAGATCGCCTGTCCATGCGCTAGCTGCCAGCAGGACAGGTCGCCGTCGTCCCCGGCGACCAGCGCGAGCGAGCGGCCGTACCGATCCTCGCCGGCCCGCTCGATCGTAAGGCGACCCGTCAGTGCCCGGGCCAAGCTTGCGGTCGATGCCGCACCATCACCCGGCGCACACCGCCGTCCGGGGCGACAATGGCCGGGCAGCTCGGGGGCGTCGATCGCAAGAAGGCGGATGCGTTCGTCACCGCAGCGGATCGTGTCGCCATCCGTCACCCGGCACCCGATGATCGCATCGGCATAGGCAACGGTAGTGCCCGGATCGCCGGCCGGAGCGCAGCCGCCTGCCAGCATGACCGCAGCGATGCCGGCAAGGTATCGCATCGGATCAGAGCGGCAGCGGTATCTGGTTGGCGTCGTGCACGGGCGTCGGTGCCTCCAGCTTCTCAACAATCGCCAGCGACAGCGCCTCGATCGCGCGCTCGCGGTAGTGCGGATCACGCATCGACAGGCCGAGCCGTGCAAAGGCGGGAGCCGAACGGATGGCGGCAGAGACGGACTCGGGATTGACGCTTGGCATGTCACATGAGAACATAAAAGGAACATAATCGGCAAGCCGCTTTGCGGTGAACAGCTTTCCCGCCATGCCGGACGGTTCCTTTTTGTTCTTGCGCAAGGGGAATCCCAGCGCCATTGTGGCACAAATCTTCCCAGAGGTGCCGCTTTGCGTTTGTCCGTATCCGAGTTTTCCCGCCTTCGCACCAGCGCCGGCATCAGTGTCGATGCGCTGGCAGACCTTGCGGGTTTCTCGCGCAGCACGGTCTATCGTTGGGAGAGAGGAGATACGCGGCCCCGCCGGGCGGCCGTGAAGCTGCTGGATACGATGATCCGCGACAGCCGGGCGACGAAACCGCAGGCAAAGCCGCTGGGGAAGACCTTCCGTTTCATCGACCTGTTCGCCGGCATCGGCGGCCTGCGTCGTGGCTTCGATGAGTATGGCGAATGTGTTTTCACCAGCGAGTGGGACAAGTATTCGCAGGCTACCTACCTCGCCAATTACGACTGCGGGCATGAGGTCGCCGGTGACATAACCAAGGTGCCGGTGGAGAGCATCCCGGCGCATGACCTGCTGCTGGCAGGCTTCCCGTGCCAGCCCTTCTCGATCGCGGGCGTGTCGAAGAAGAACGCGCTCAACCGGCCGCACGGCTTCGCCGACGAGACGCAGGGCACGCTGTTCTTCAACGTGGCGAAGATCATCCAGCATCATCGTCCCCGCGCGTTCCTGCTGGAGAACGTCAAGAATCTGGTCAACCACGACAAGGGCCGGACGTTCGAGGTCATCCACCGCACGCTGACGGTCGAGCTGGGCTATCAGGTCCACTGGAAGGTCATCAACTCCAAGGCTTTCGTGCCCCAGCAGCGCGAGCGCATCTTTATCGTCGGCTTCCGCGATCCGAACGACTTCACCTTCGCCGACCTCGTGCTGCCTGACATGCTCAACGGGCCGAAGCTCGGCACCATCCTGCATCCCGAAGACGGCACCGAGGAGCTGGACTCCCCCTACACCCGCGGCAACATCGCATCGGTGTCGGAGAAATACACGCTGACCGATCACCTGTGGCGCTACCTCCAGGGATATGCCGACAAGCACAAGGCGGCCGGCAACGGCTTCGGTTTCGGGCTGGTCGGGCGGAACGACGTCGCCCGCACCCTGTCGGCGCGCTATTACAAGGACGGATCGGAAATCCTTGTCGAGCAGAAGGGCAAGAACCCCCGCCGGCTGACGCCGCGCGAATGCGCCCGGCTGATGGGTTTCGATGAGCCGGGCGGCCGTGACTTCATCATCCCCGTGTCCGACACGCAGGCCTATCGTCAGTTCGGCAACGCCGTCGTCGTGCCGGTGGTGAAGGCAGTCGCCGAACACATGCTGCCGTGGCTGGTCGATCGCGCGCAGATCGAGCCGGAACGGCTCCAGCGGAAGCTGGCGCTTGCCGGGTGATATAGTCGATGCGGCGACGCGCAGCCGCATGATGGCGGGGATCAGGGGGAAGGATACCAAGCCCGAGCTGGTGGTACGGCGCGGCCT
>CAJYHD010000554.1 GCA_913773715.1 uncultured Sphingobium sp. | reverse complement strand
CAGCTTGCCACTGTCGAGCGATTCCAGCGCTGCCAACTCATCGGCATGCTGCTCAACTAGCAGCGCCAGCCGTTCCAGCAGCTGTCCCCGGTCAATCGGGCGCATCGATTGCCATTCGCGACTTTCGAAACAGCGCTGCGCCGCCTGCACCGCGCGATCGACATCGGCGGCGCCGCAGGCCGGAATGGTCGTGATCTGCCGCCCGGTCGTCGGATCGGTCACGTCGATCGTCTGCCCCTGCTCCAGCGGCTCGACCAGTTGGCCGTCGATCAGCAACAACCCTTTGGGCATCGTAATGGCGAGATGGGGGATATCGGTCATGGTCGTCTCCAGAATATGAGGCTCAGGCATGAGCCGGCGCGATGGGCCTGACGGGCGCAGGTTCGCGCTCCTCCTCGACCCGTGTCGATCCCACCCGCGAATAGGTTTCGGGTCGGAACAGCTTCAGGTAGAGGCCGTGGCCAAGCCCGAGCATGCCGAGCGGCAGGAACAGCCAGGGCAGGTTGTTGACGATGGCAAGCTTCGTCCCCGTCAACGCCGAATAGTTGGTGAGCGACAGCCAAGTTGCGACCGCGATCAGCACGCCGCCCAGAAAGGGCGATGCCGTCTTGCCCAGCGAATATTCACCTCGTCGCGCAAAGAAGATCGGCACCGATAGTGACGTCGTGGTCAGCAGCAGCATGAGGCCGACCGCCCCCATCGACGATAGGCTGGTGGCGAGGTTGAGCAGCGGGTCGAGACCTGCAAGCGCGAACAGGCCGACGACGATCGACAGGATGATCGTCAGCACGACGCACGCGACGCTCGGCGATCCGTGGACGCGGTGGACCGTGCCAAGCGGCGCAGGCAGCAATCCATCGCGCGCCATGGCGAAGAGGTAGCGGGTGATGTTGTTGAAGAAGCCCAGCACCGCCGCGAACAGACTGGTGATGGTCAGCAGGCTCAGCAGGTCCCGGCCGATGATGCCCATATACTGCTGCGCCACGCCGCTCACCAATCGCCCGGGGTCGGCCGCCGCCACCGCCTTCACATCGCCAGGCTGGATGCTCAGCACCAGGCACCAGGTCGAAAGCACATAGAAGCTGCCCAGCACCATCACCGCGCCATAGGTCGCGCGCGGGATCGTCTCTTCCCGATTGCGCGCCTCTTCCTGATAGATGGCGGTCGCTTCGAACCCGATGCAGCCGTTGATGGCGTAGATGACGGATATGCCAAGGCCCGGCGCAAGAATAGTGGCGGGTGTGAAGCTGGCGAAATTGATGCCCGACAGGCCTTTGCCGTATAGGATCAGGATGTCGAGGACGACGATGACCAGCACCTCCGCCATCAGCGCGATGGTCAGCACCTTGGCCGCCATGGTAATCTTGCGAAAGCCGAGCCATGACGTGACGGCGATGGTAATCGCCGCCCACATCTCCCACCGTGTCGATATTCCCGACAGCTGCTGGATGAAGTCGGACAAGAAATAGCACATCGCGCCCAGCACCGATGTCGCCGAGCAGATATAGGCGGTGACGGCGATATAGGCCGCGGCGATTCCCGCCTCCTTGCTGATGCTGGACGCAATATAGGCGTAGAAGGCGCCTGCGTTGCGCACATGCGGGATCATGCGGACATAGCCGACCGCGAACAGCAGGATGACAAAGCACATGCCGAGCAGCGTGCCGGGCGTCCCCGCGCCGTTGCCGAAAGCGAGCGCCAGCGGAATGATGCCCGCCAGCACGCCCATGGGCGCGGCGCAGGCGAGGATCATGAAGATGATGTCGCCGGTGCCGAGCATGCCCTTGAACAGGCCCGAAGACTCCGATCGCGCCTCAACGCTGTCCATCGCTGCTCCGCATCCTCTCATTGCCTGTCGTTGCCGGACAGCCATGCATCCGACGATGTCCGATCGGTCACAGGGACGGGATTGCCCTTGTGACCGCGATCTTTGTATTTCCGGCCTCGGCCGACGTCTCAGCCGCGCGGCGCTAGCGCGATGACGCGCAGGGGGCTGCCCGATCCGCCCTGAATCTTGAGCGGCGACGCGACGATGACCGATCCGAAGGTCGGGAGCCGATCGATGTTGGTCAGGCATTGCAGGCCATATCGCCCATTGCCGTGCAACACCGCGTGGGCGGGCAAAGGCTCGGCAAAGTTCGAAGCCTGGCCCGCATCGGTACCGACCGTCTCGACGCCCAGCCCCACGCAGTCGCGGTCATGCACCAGGAAGCGCATCGCATCCGCATCCGGCCCCGGCGAATGCGCGCCGTCATCCTTCAGGTTGAGGTAGGACAGCGTTCCCACCCGCTTCGACCAGTCGGTGCGCAACAGCACCCAGTGACGCGGCGGAATCCGACCGTTGCGTGCTTCCCACGCTTGCAGAAACTCGCGCGTCAGGATGAAATCCTCGTCCGCCGCCGACTCCGCGCTAATGTCCACCACTACGGCCGGATGGATGAAGTCGACAGCGGGCAAGGTATCGACGGTGCCGTTCGGTACGTCATTCCCCGTGATCCAGTGCGCCGGCGCGTCGAAATGCGTTCCAGTATGCTCGTTCATCGAGATGTTGTTCCAGTACCAGGCTGGCCCGTCGCCATCGTAGCGCGACACCGTTTCCATGCGGAACGGCGCGCACTGGCCGAACTCGGCAGGCAGCACGATCACGGGAAAGTCGGGCGACAGCGTGTTGGTGAGGTCGATGACGTCGATGCCGCCCGATGCGATCGCGTGGGTCAGGGCAGACAGCGTATGCTGTGTCTCGCTCATAGGTTCTTCTCCCTGAGATATAGCATCGGATCGTCCGACCAGCGCGCCACCGCATCGACCGCGGCGTCTCCGACCGGGACCAGTTCCCGACCCTGCTCCAGCGCGTCCACCACGCCTTTGCCGACGCGCGCGGGCGCGACTTTGGGCAGCGGCACCCGCTGATGATCTCCGTCATCGACCGGCCCGGTGAAGACGGCCAGCACGCGCACGCCGACGCTGCGCATGTCGTGGCGAAAGCTCTGAAGCAGCGACAGCCGCGCCGCCTCCGCCGCCGAAAAGGCAGGATAGCCTGCATCGGGTGCGATCGCGGCAATGGACAGAATATCGACGAACGCGGCGGATGGCCGTCCCGTCAACATCGGCCCGACGCTTTGGATCAGGCGCGACAGGCCCATCGCACTCACCTCGAACGCCTGCTTCTGGTCCAGCAGACCATGGCCGCCGCGCACGAAGCGGGCGCTGTTCACCACGATGTCGATCGGCCCGGCAATGTCGGTCAGGCACTCGGAGACCGAGCGTGTATCGGTGAGGTCCAAAGCCACGACCCGCACGCCGTCCATTTCCGCCAGCCCCGCAGGTGCGCGCCGCGGCGGAGCGATGCCGACGATGATCGACGCCGCGCCCGCAGCATGGAGCGCGGACACCAGGGCTGCACCGATCGCGCTCGCGCCGTCCGTTACCAATATGGTGGCGTCGCGAACCGGCACCACGAATTCGCGCCACTGGCCGTCGGTCATGTCAGGCTGTTCTCCCGCAGGAAGCGCAAAGAGCGCGGCGTTGCCGCCCTTGTCGATCATCAGGCGCACCTCGGCCCGTCCGCCCATCGACAGGCGCGGCGAGAGATGCGCCAGCGCCATCGGTCCGGCGTCGAGCGCGACCGTACCCATGCGCCAAGGCATATGATCGCGGAAATAGAGGTCGGTGGTGACTTGGACGGTGGTTTCGGCGATCAGCGTCGCGCCGTTCGGCTGGTCCTGCCAGACCAGATCGCTCCAGCAGGCGGGGCAAACGTCGCGCGGCGGATAGGTGACGGCGGCGCAGTCAGTGCAGCGCTGAAGCACGAAACGCCCCTGCGCCGCGCGTGCCGACATGGCGTGCATCGCGCGGCTGCGAAGACCGGGCGGCACATGCCGCGCGACCTTGCGCCGCGACGGGTCGCGCTTTTCGGGCCGGGGGCGCAGGGTCATGCGCGCGCCTCCAATATGGCGGCAGCGGTGCAGACGCCCCGGTCATAATTGACGAGACCGAAGCCGGAAACGGCGGCGATGCGTGCATCCGGCACTTGATCGCCCAGCGGCTCGTGCAGGATCTGGCGCATCCCTTCGGTCACATTCTGGAACCCGCCTGCCGCGCCTGCCTGCCCCGCCGACAATTGCCCGCCATTGGTGTTGAGCGGCAGATCGCCGCCGATCGTGAAATCGGTACGGCGGATGAAGTCGGTCACCTCGCCCTTGGCGCAGAAGCCCAGATCCTCGATCTGCATCGCGACGATCACCGGATAATCGTCATAGACCTGAAGCGTATCCACATCCGCCGGGCCGATGCCCGCCATCGCCCACAGATCGTCCACATCCATCGCCCATCCGCCCCGCCATTGCACGGCGTCCTCGGGGAAGCCATTGTGCCGCTCGATCGTGGACAGGATGCCCACGGTCTTCAGCCCCAGCCGCTCCGCCACCATCGGCGTCGTCACGATGAAGGCTTCGGCCCCCGCGCAAGGCATTACGCAGTCGTAAAGATGAACCGGATCGCTGATCGGCCGCGCGCGCATATAGGCATCGAGCGTCAGGTCGCCCCGTTGCAGCGCCAGCGGATTGCTGCGCGCATTGGCCCGCTGCGCCACGCACAGCTTGCCGAACTCTTCGCGGCCGATGCCGAACCAACGCATATAATGTTCGGTGATGAGCGCGAAGGTCGCATTGGGACCGCCGAAGCCATAAGGATAGACCGCGTCCTGAGAGAAGCGCGAAAAGCCAGCAAGCGTCTTGCGAAAACTGTCGAGCTGGTTCGTATCCGCGCCCACGCAGGCGACGATCTCCGCATCGCCGCATTGCACCGCGCGCGCCGCGCGTCGGATCGCCATGACGCCGCTTGCGCCGCCGGTCGGCAGATGGTCGAGCCAGCGCGGGCTGATCCCCAGATGCTGGATCACGCCGACCGCGCTGTCCGGCCCGGCGGAAAAGCTCGCGAAGCAGAAGCCGTCATAATCCTTCGGCCCAAGCCCCGTCACGTCCTTCAGCGCGCGCAGGGCCTTGCCCGCCCACCAGTGCGCGGTCTGCTGCGAAAAGCGTTCATAGGGCACCGTTACCGGCGCGCACAGAACGACATCTTCGTAGGCCAGCCGTTGCCGCATCAGACCTGCCGCTTCTTGAGCGGGCGCAGGTCGAACAGTTCCGCCTTGGCCATCTTTTCGGCCACCTGATCCTTCAGTGCTGCGCGCAGGATCTTTTCCGTCGGTGTGCGCGGCAGTGCGTCGACGAAGGCGATCCAGCCCGGCGCCTTGTAATAGGCCATCTGGTCGAGGCACCAGCGCACGATTTCTTCGGCCTGGGCGGCCCCGGCTTCCCCCTGCGCGACAATGAGCGCTGCCACCTCGTCGCCACGTACGGCGTCCGGGGTGGCAGCGACTCCCGCCTGCTGCACCAGGGGATGCTTTGCCAAGATGGTTTCGACTTCGACAGCGGCGATATTCTCGCCCGATCGCCGAATGACGTTTTTCTTGCGATCGACGAAATGCAAGTCGCCGTCCGCGTCGCGCGATACGATGTCGCCTGTGTGGAACCAGCCGCCCGCCCACGCCTCCGCCGTGGCCGCCGCATTCTTCAGATATTCGCTGAAGAAGCCGTAGCGCGGGTCCGGGCCACGCCGCCGCACCAGCAATTCGCCGGGCGCGGGATCGATCACATCGTCGCCCGCATCATCGACGATGCGGATCTCGACATCGCCCGATGGCCGCCCGAAACAGCTGGTCCCGGTCTTGCGCGGCTCCACGCTCGCCGCGATCACGCCGCCATTGCCCGTCTCGGTCATCGCCCAGGCTTCGAGCAGCGGAAATCCGAAGCGCGCCTCGAACGGGTCGTGCAATTCGCTCGCGACCCCGGCCCCGAAACCGAAGCGCACCGCGTGCTGCCGGTCTTCCGGCTGCGGATCGGCCTTCATCAACATGGATGGCATGACGCCCAGATAATGCACGCAGGTCGCGCCGCTGTCGCGCACATTGTCCCACCAGCTACGCGGATGGAAGCGGTCGAGCATCGTCAGGCATCCGCCCACGCTCATCATCGCCATCACGGACACGGCCATCGCGTTCATGTGGAACACGGGCAGCGGCGTCAGCATCCGCTCGACGCCGGGTTGCAAGGCGATCAGGCCGCCGACATCGCGATACCAGTCACCGCAACTGAGGAAATAGGCGTTGGAGAGGACGCAACCCTTGGGCTTTCCGGTAGTCCCCGATGTGTAAAGCAACGCCGCTTCGGTGTCGGCGTCGAGAACGGCGTCCGCGTTCGCCGCCTTTGCCAAATGCGGGATGGCCTCGCCCGGTTCGATCACCACCATGGCGCTGCCGACATTGCGGGCTGCCGTCGCGACCTCCTTCCGACGCTCAGACAGGACGAAAGCCGCGTCCATCTCCGAATGGTCGATCACATATTCGAGTTCGCTGAGGCGAAGATCGGGATTGAACGGCACCACGGACGCGCCAAGGGCGTTAAGCGCGAACCAGATTTCCAGAAAGACCGGACGGTTTTCCAGCAGCAGGCCGACACGAACGCCCGGCCCGAAGCCCGCCTCCGCCAACCGATCGCGCAACTGCGCGACACGCGCCGCCATCGCACCATAGCTGATCTCGCCAGCCTCGATGCCGTAGATATTCGCGGTCTCGGGCAGCACGTTGAAAAACGGGCGATCATGGTAGGTTTCCACCATGTCGGAGAACCGGGAAAAGACCGTCTGACTGCCCACAAGCGCCTCATCTGCAAACCGATCGGAAATCGGGCGCAATCAGCCGGGCGCTCTCAATCTCCATAAATATGCATACTCATATTTATGGAGATTATGCAACAACAATTAATGCCCTTGATAAGTCATTGTTGCATTTATGATGCTATTTCCCGCCGTCCGTAAGATTGTCGATCATATGCAGCAAGACGCGACGGCACACGGCAATATCATCCGGATCGATCCCCTCCGACAGCAGCGCGTAGTGCGCCTCGACGGCAGGCCAGCTTTCGAAGAGCAGGTCGGTGCCCGCCTGCGTCAACGCCAGTTCGCGGCGGCGTTGATCCGCGCTCGACACGCGCCGCTCGACCAGTCCTGTCGCAACCATCGCGTCCACGGCGCGACTGGCGGTCGATTGTTCGGCAAAGGCGCGTGCGGCGATCTCGTTCACCGTCAGCCGCCCATGGATGTGCAGCACCGAAAGTGCGCGCAGCGTCACCGTGCTGACGCCGCTGCCGCTCAAGGCCCGGTTCTGCGCCGCCTGCCCGAAACTCGCCAGACGGTTGACGAGGTAGGGGAGATAGGCTTCCAGCGCCTCCTGCGTTTCAGGCGGTCCCTTCGCCTTACGGCTCCGCTCCCCAGTGCCTCGACCCGCCATCACCTGTTCCCTCTCTTTGACGGGCGCAGCGCTATGGTGTTGCCGGGAACGCGTCAAGCGAAGGAGGCGATCGTCTGGATGAGGCCGTCGAGTTCACCGGTGCCAGCGTCGCGGATCGCGCTTTCGCGCAAGCGCCGCGCCCAGTCGGCGGCATCGTGCCGGCCCTCGATGCTGGCGATTCCCTTCATCACCCGGTCGAATTTTGACAGGCCACGCGCATGGGTGTCGGAATAGCCCTTGATCAGACGACGGCACTTCAGCACCTCGACGCCGAGCGCATAGTTGCTGCGCGCCAGATCGGTCGCCGTCTTCAGCCAGGCGTCGCGATGCGCCACTTCCTCCGCATGACGCAACGACTTGCGGCGCAGCCCCTTCATGCCTCCGAGCGCATAGAGCAGCAGGAACCAGCGCAGCGAATAGGTTCGCACGCGCCGCCCCTTGTTCACTCGCTTGTCGAGCCAGCCATACAGCCCTTCGCGTGCCTTGAGCCAGCGGCCAAGCCCGGCAGGCAGCATCCCCGTCACTTCCTCCATGCGCGGATGCATGAATTCGGTCGTGTGCAGGATCTGCCCGTCGCGCACGCCGACATCCCTGGCGATCCGGTCGCGCCGCGCGCTGCGCGTCTTGAGGTCTGCCACCCGGATAACGTCGTCATAGGTCATCGCGTTGGCGAGATATTTGGCAGCGTTGATGGAAAAGTCATGGCCATGCTCTTCACCACCGATCGCCGCATCCACCGCATGCAGGCTGGCGAGCAGGTCGATATAGTCCTGCCCATAGGCGATATCCTGAAAATCGACGACCTTGTGCAATCCGGCGCGCGCCATGGGGCGAACCGGGTCGGGCAGCGCGTCGATCTGCGCAAGCAGCGGCACCAGCCGGTCATCGGGCGATGCGACCGGGGCCTGCGGAGCCGACGGCACGACCGGCGCCTCGACCTCCGGCCCGGCCAGTGTACGGTCGAACGCCGCATCGAAGGTCTTGAGGCTGGCCGCCACACCCTTGCCGTCACCCTGGATGACGGCATGATAGTCCGCCTTGGCGAAAGGCAGCGCGCCTGATGCCGCCAACACGCCGAACATCGCGGAAGAGATGACGCTGCCGTTCCGTACCGCGAGCGCATCCATGTCGAACAGGATTTTCTGCCGCGCCGTGACGTCGATCGCATCGGCGACCGAC
>CAJYHD010000553.1 GCA_913773715.1 uncultured Sphingobium sp. | reverse complement strand
GGCGGCCAGATGCGTGCCGCCGTCGCGCTGCGGAATGTTGTTCGTGAAACACAGCACATTTTCATAATAGGAGTCGTTCCACTCCAGCGCGACGTCGATGGTGACATCATCGCGCGTGCCCGAAATCGCGATCGGATCGGGCATCAGCGGCGTCTTGTTGCGATCGAGATATTTGACGAAGGCCGCGATGCCGCCTTCGTAGAACAGCTCGACTTCCTTCTTTTCCTCATGCCGCGCGTCGACCAGGAACAGGCGCACGCCGCTGTTGAGGAAAGCCAGTTCGCGGTAGCTATGCTCCAGCTTGTCGAAATCATAGTCGGTCTGGTTCTTGAAGGTACCGCCGTCGCCCGGCGTCTTCTCGGTCGACGCGAGGAAGGTGACGCGCGTGCCCTTCTTGAGGGTACCGTCTTCTCTGGCGGGCGCCTTGCCGATCACTTTGAGCGGCGCGGTGGCGTCGCCATAGGCGAAGCGCATATAATGCTCCTCGCCCTCGCGCCAGATGTTGAGGTCCAGCCATTCGGATAGTGCGTTGACCACCGATACGCCCACGCCGTGCAGGCCGCCCGACACCTTGTAGGCGTTGTCGTCGCTGGTATTCTCGAATTTGCCGCCAGCGTGCAGCTGGGTCATGATGACCTCGGCTGCGGAAACGCCCTCTTCCTTGTGGATGCCGGTGGGGATGCCGCGGCCATTATCTTCCACGCTTACGGAGCCGTCGGGGTTCAGCGTGATGACGATCCTGTCGCAATGACCCGCCAGCGCCTCGTCGATCGCATTGTCGCTGACCTCGAACACCATGTGATGCAGGCCGCTGCCATCGTCGGTGTCGCCGATATACATGCCGGGCCGCTTGCGCACGGCGTCCAGACCTTTCAGCACCTTGATGCTGTCGGCGCCATAATCGTTGCTGTTGGGGGAGTTGACGGGTTCTTCGCTCATGCCCAGCCTATAGGGAATGCGGGCATGAAACTAAAGCGAAACATGGCGCTTTCCCGCATTGGCGGGGCGGTCTATCTCTTGGTTCATGGTCCGCTCTCTTGCTCTTATCCTGTTACTCGCCGCCTGCTCCGATCAGCGCGAAATCCCCGACGAACTCCCCAACAGCTCGCTCGCCGGTGCGCCGCGTGAGGATGTGCCGGAAAGCCGCATGGATGCGCCGGTCGCGAGGGCGGTGACGATCGGGGAGGACGGCCCGCGTTTCGCCGCCTGCGGGGGTCTGGGGCAGGTGATTCAGACGGGTGCCGCTGGATTGCCGGTTCGCGCTGCGCCCTTCGCGGACGCCAAGGCCTTGACGAAGCTGGCGGATGGAAGCCGCGCTTTCATTTGTACACGCAGCATCGATCAGCGCTGGCTCGGCATCATAGTCTCGCCCCCGGCAGAGGAGGGCAAGCCACCGATCGATTGCGGCGTCCTGTCTCCGGTGGAACGTCGCCAGACTTACGATGGCGCCTGCCTTAGCGGCTGGGTGTCGAGCAGCTATATCAGGCTGGTGGGCTAGGCGGGATCGGGCAGAGGCTGAACCGGCCCGGCTCCGATCAGGAAGAAGGGCAGGGCGTGATGCACAACCCAGCCGATGCTCACTGCATAGAGCAGCGTGCCGATTCCGACCATACCGCCCAGCATCCAGCCGATCGCCAACACAGCGATCTCGATTCCCGTCCGCACCCATTTGACCGGCCAGCCCGTGCGGCGGCACAGTCCGGTCATCAGCCCGTCGCGCGGACCTGGCCCCAGTCCCGCCCCGATATAGGCGCCGCCAGCGATGCCGTTGAGCAGGATACCGCCGACCAGCCACAGCGAGCGCATCGCATAGCCCTCCGGCGTCGGCAGGATGGCAAGCGAGATGTCCACCGCCGTGCCGATCACGAAGATGTTCGCGACCGTGGCGAATCCCGGCTTTTGCCGCAGAGGCCACCAGAGCAATAGCACGACCGCGCCGATCAGGTTGACCGTCATGCCGAAGCTCAGCCCGAGGCGAGGGGCCAATCCCTGATGCAGCACATCCCACGGGTCGAGGCCCAAATTGGCGCGGATCAGCAGCGCCATGGCAAAACCGTAGAGGCAAAGGCCCCAGAAGAGCTGGAGCAAGCGACGAGGCATCATCATCATGAGGAGGCATATCCTTGCCAACTGGCCTTTTCATCAATGGCCATTTGCGGATAAATGGCATCCGCTAACAACTGTGATGGGACCAAGCCCATGTCCACTTCTCTTCTCCGACCCCCTTCGCTGCTGCGCCTTCTGGGCGCATGGCGTGCGCAGGACAGTGCTGAACCGGCCTATCGCCAATTGGCGCAGGCGCTACGGATGCTGGTGCTGGATGGAAGGATCGGTCTCGATGTTCGGCTTCCGGGTGAGAGGGAACTGGCTGCGGCGCTCGGCCTGTCGCGCACCACGATCGCGGCAGCCTTCGACCGGCTGCGGGACGAGGGCTATTTGGAAAGCCGTCAGGGTTCGGGCAGCGTCACGCGCCTGCCGACCAACCGCGTTCAACCGCCTTTACCTGATGTTGAGCCGATGGAAGGTAGCAACCTCCTCAACTGGACGCACGCTGCGCTGCCTGCTGCGCCGGGTGTGACTTCGGCCTATGCAAATGCAGTCGAGGCGCTGCCCGCGTATCTTGGCGACCTTGGATATGACGCGCTCGGTATCCCTGCGTTGCGGCAGGCGATCGCGGATCATTATGAAAGACGCGGTTGTCAGACA
>CAJYHD010000552.1 GCA_913773715.1 uncultured Sphingobium sp. | reverse complement strand
GGAGGCGATCAGCGCTTCCATCGTCAAGGCGGCGCAGAAGCTGGGCGTAACGCTCCGCGCCTGATCGAAAAGGAGGCGGGGCGATGCCGCAGATCGACATTCGCCCCGTCCGCCCTGCGGACAATGGCTACGCCCGCTTTGCTGGCCTCATGCAGCTTGGCGCGATCGCGGCGGGCGGCTTTACCGACATGGCCGTGCGTGCCAGCCTGATCGTGCCGGGCAGCGGGCGCGAAACCGCCCGCAACATCGCCGACTTCCCTTGGCTCTACCGGCTCGGCACGGCGGGCGACGTCGCGATGCTGCTGTGCGAACTCGCCGTCATCGCTGCGCTGCATACGCTGCTCCGAACCACCGCGCCCTTCCTCTCGCGCCTCGCCTCCCTATTCGCATTGACGGGCGTCGGCCTGCTCGCCTGCGGGCTGATGCTGCATCTCTATCCGCTGCTGCTGCTCGACGACGCGCCACATCCCGGCATCGGCATGGGGCAGGTGCAATCGCTGATCCGCCTGACGCTGGCGCTGCAAGGCCAGGTCCATGCGCTCGCGATGCTGTTCCTCGGCACCTATGCGCTGCTGATCGGCGTCATCGCCTGGCGCGGCCGCCTGACGCCGCGCTGGGTCGCTATGCTGGTGATAATCGGCGGTCTGCTCCACATCGGCTCGCGCGCCGCCGCCTTGCTCGTTCCTGCGCTGTCAGACGGCCTGCCCAGCCAGTTCGACCTGCTCCCGCTGGCGGGCGAGGGGGCCTTCGCGCTCTGGCTGCTCGCGATGGGCGTCGATCAGGCGGTCCTGGCCCGCAACGCGACCGCCATGCCCGCTACCGCCAGCACTGCGCCCGACGCCGCCAGAAGCGTCCACTGATAGCCCTCGGCCAGTGTCGAGATCAGCATCGCGATCACCGGGATCAGCACGCTGGTATAGGCCGCGCGCCCCGCGCCCATCCGCTGGATCAGCTGGAAATAGAGCGGGAAGGTGACGACCGACCCCGTGATCCCCAGCCAGCCGATCCCCGCCAGATAGGCGATCCGCGCCTCCACCACCGGCGGCCCCGTCGTCGCCCAGGCGAACGCTGCATCCACCGCCGCGCCGATCAGCATCGCCCACGCCAGCACCGCCACCATCGGCAAGCGCCGGGCGATCTGCGTCCCCTGCATCACGTTTGCCGCCGATGCGCTCAGCAGCCCCAACAGCGAAAACAGCGCGCCCAACAGCACATGCTCAGGATCGACACTCGCCGCGCGATATTCATGGATCAGCATCATCGCGATACCCCCCATCGCCACCGCCGACCCAGCGACGAACGCGCGGCTCACCGGCTGGCGGAAAAAGGCCCAGGCCAGCACCGAATTGGGGATCAGCAGCATCGCATAGATGACCGCGACCACGCCCGAAGTCAGATGATGTTCGGCGCGATAGACGAAATTGAAGTTCATCACGAACTGCGCCACCCCCACGCACGCGGCAAAGCCCATGCCCCGCCAGCCGATCGCCAGCGGCACCCGCCGCACCTTGGCGAAGATCATCATCGCGACGCCCGCCAGCGCGAAGCGATAGCAGACCGACCAGCTCGCCGGGACCGTGCCCAACTGATCGCGGATGACGATCCAGGTTGAACTCCAGATCAGCGTGACGAGGATGAAGGGCAGGGCAATGCCGCCCGTCCGATCCTCAGCCATCGCCCAGCGCCCGCAATGCCGCAGCCATCGGGGCGACGCTCGATGCATCCTGGTCCCAGTTGGTCACCAACCGCACGGCATCTTCGCCCGCATCATAGAAATCGAAACCCTGCGCGCGCAATGCCGCCGCTTCCTCTGCGGTCAATCGCAAGAACAATTCGTTCGCCTCGACAGCATGCAGCAACCGCCCCGCCGCAGCCCCGGCCAGCGCCTGCGCCGCATCATTGGCCGCCCGCGCATTGTCAAGCCACAGCCCGTCCTCGATCATCGCCAATATCTGCGCGGCGAGGTAGCGGCCCTTGGAAAACAGATGCCCCGACCGCTTGCGCCACCGGGCCGCCTCCCCCGCGCGGGCCTCGCGCTCGGCCCCGAAGAACAGCAGCGCTTCCCCCACCATCGCGCCATTTTTGACGCAGCCGAAGGTCAGCGCATCGACGCCCGCGCGCCATGTCACGTCAGCCGGTGAGCAGCCGACAGACGCCACCGCATTGGCAAAGCGCGCGCCGTCCATATGAAAACCCAATCCGGCGGGCTTCGCCACGTCCGCAAGCGCCGCCACTTCGTCCGGCGTGTAGACCCGCCCATATTCGGTCGCATTCGTGATGCTGATCGCCCGCGCGGGCGACTGATGCACGCCGGGGCGGATCGTCTTCAGCCGCGCCGCCACGCCATCAGGCGTCAGCTTCGCCCCGTCGCCCGGCAGCGGCATCAGCGTCGCGCCATGGGTGAAGAAGCCCGGCCCGCCACATTCGTCCCCGACGATATGCGCCTCCTCATGCGTCAGGATGCCGCCATAGGGCGGGCACAAAGTCGCCAGCGCAATGCAGTTCGCCGCCGTCCCCGTCGCGACCCAGAGCGCACTGACCGGCGTCTCGAACAGGTCGGAAAAGGCGCCGTCCAGCCGCGCGCTCCACGCGTCTCCGTCATAACCATGATCCTCGCGGTCGGCGGCGGCGATGGCGGCCATGACCTTGGGGTGGATCGGCGTCACATTGTCGGAAAAAAAGTGCATGGCCCTGCTCGTAGCCAAGCCGCATAGCCGCGCCAAGAGGCCAGCCAGTCGCAACCGGCCCGATAGGTCAGCCAGACTGACATTGTTCTCGCCCGCCGAATGTGACATAGCCCGCCCGTCCAACCCCCGTCCGTCCAACAAGGAGATTTAGTCATGGACGTCGAGCACAAGTCGCGCTTCGCTTTCACCCGCAATCCCCAGGCGATCGCGGCGAACGAGCGTGCAGTGCTTCTGGAGGACCCCGGTTTCGGCCGCATCTTCACCGATCATATGGTGACGATCCGCTATACGGAGGGGCAGGGCTGGCACAGCCACAAGGTGGCGGCGCGCGCGCCCTTCCAGCTCGATCCCGCCTGCGCCGTGCTACATTATGCACAGGAAATCTTCGAAGGCATGAAGGCCTATCGCCTCGCCGACGGATCGGTCGCGATGTTCCGGCCGGAGGAAAACGCCCGCCGTTTCGTCGCCTCGGCCGAGCGGCTCGCCATGCCCGCCATCCCCGAAGACCTGTTTCTGGAGGCGATCGAGGAACTGGTCCGCGTCGATGCCGACTGGATTCCCGGCGGTGACGGCAGCCTCTACCTGCGCCCCTTCCTCTTCGCGAGCGAGGCGTTCCTGGGCGTACGCCCGTCCAACGAATATATCTTCTGCGTCATCGCCTCGCCCGCCGGCGCCTATTTCAAGGGCGGCAAGAAGGCCGTCTCACTCTGGGTGTCGGAACATTATACCCGCGCCGCGCGCGGCGGCACGGGCGCTGCCAAGTGCGGCGGCAACTATGCCGCGAGCCTCGTCGCGCAGAAGGAAGCGATCGGCCATGGCTGCGATCAGGTCGTCTTCCTCGACGCCGCCGAAAACAAGTGGGTCGAGGAACTGGGCGGCATGAACGTCTTCTTCGTCATGGACGACGGATCGATCGTGACGCCCGCGCTCGGCACCATCCTGCCCGGCATCACCCGCGACAGCATCATCACCCTGGCCCGCGCGCAGGGCCATGACGTGCGCGAACAGCCCTACAGCTTCGCCGACTGGCGCGCCGATGCGGCGAGCGGCAAACTGCGCGAAGCCTTCGCCTGCGGCACCGCAGCGGTGGTGACGCCGATCGGCACGGTCAAGAGCGCCACCGGCGACTTCACCATCGGCAATGGCGACGGCGGCCTAGTGACGGAAAAGATCCGCAGCGAACTCACCGGCATCCAGCGCGGCACCGTCGCCGACCCCGCAGGCTGGGTGCGGAAGCTTTAAGGCGTCCGTCACCCCCTTATTCCCGGCACACTCCGTCATCCCCACTTTCGCGGGAATGACGAGTTGCGCGAGGGAAAGCGCCTTCCCATCCGCCCCCACACCCCCTAGATACCCCCACATGGAACGCTACGACGTCGTCATCCTCGGCGGGGGCCTCGTCGGCCTCACCCTCGGCATCGCTCTTTCCGCGCATGGGGTCGCCACCGCCGTCATCGATCCCGCCGACCCGGTTGATACGACCGCGAGCGGCTTCGATGGCCGCGTCTCGGCGATTTCCTCGACCAGTTGCGCCATGCTCTCGGCCATCGGCGTCCTACCGCTGCTCGAAGGCAAGGGCTGCCCGATCGACCGCATCTGGGTCAGCGACGGGCTGGAGCCGGGCGCGCTCGACTTCGTGCCCGACGAAGACGATGGCGTCATGGGCACGATGTTCCCCAACCGCGACCTGCGCATCGCGCTCGAACAGGCGGCCAAGCAGGCGGAAGGGCAAGCGACGAGCAAGCTCACCCGCTTCCAGCCCGACCGCGCCACCCATGTCGATCGCACCGCCGATGGCGTCACCCTGACCCTCGCCAGCGGCAAGACGATCAGGGCCGCGCTGCTGGTCGCCGCCGAAGGCCGCAACAGCCCCACGCGCGAAGCCGCAGGCATCAACACCACGCGCTGGCAGTATAAGCACACCGCCATGGTCACCGCGATCGACCATGAGGTGCCGCACGCCAACACGGCCTATGAAATCTTCTATGTCGGCGGCCCCTTCGCGCTGCTGCCGATGCAGCCCGGCACGCGCTCCGCCGTGGTCTGGACGGTGCCGACGAGCCAGGCCCCCGCCATGCTCAAGCTCTCCGAACGCGCCTGGCTCGCCGAAGCGCAGAAGCGGATCGGCAGCTTCTTAGGGGACATCAAGCTCGCTGGCCCGCGCTCTACCTACCCGCTCGGCTTCCACCATGCCGCGCGCATCACCGACACCCGCCTCGCGCTCGTCGGCGACAGCGCGCACGCCATTCATCCGATCGCGGGGCAGGGGCTGAACCTCGGCCTGCGCGATGTCGCCGCGCTGGTCGAAGTGCTGGTCGACGGCATGCGCCTCGGACTCGATCCGGGCGACGCGCAATTGCTCACCCGCTACCAGCGCTGGCGCGGCCTAGACGCGCTGATGACGAGCGTCGCCATGGACGGCCTCGTCCGCCTGTTCGACATACCCGGCCGCCTCCCCTCGCTCGCCCGCCGCGCAGGGCTGGCGGCGGTGCAACGCACCCCCTTCCTCAAGAACAGCTTCATGGCCCAAGCCCGCGGCCAGTCCGGCCAATTGCCAAGGCTGCTGACCGGCGAGATGGTGTAGCCAAGCGGGAACCCAACCCGACATCTCCACCATCATCGACGTCACCTCAGCACCACCATTCACGTCACCCCAGCGAAGGCTGGGGTCTCAGGCGATCGAGCGCTACATCGGAGGAGATCCCAGCCTTCGCTTGGATGACGACCTTCGACCAGATGCGGACGCTCCTCTAAAAAATTACGTGCGGCAACATGCTCTTAATGTTGATACCTCACGATAAGCCTTATGTCGAAGTTATCACGCCTTGCAGATTGGGCTTTTGCCAAAGGGCCAATTGTCAGCCTTGCCGTCGCGGTGGCGGGTGCAATTGCTATTGGCTCGGTTATTTTGGCTCTTATGCTGATCAGAGAGTTTGGTGTATTGGCACCCTTTGCGATGTTAATTGGAGCGCCAGTTGCCGCTATTGGGATTTCGATAGGTTCCATTTTAATTGGAATTTCTTACAGCTGGATACTCTATGTCCTTAAGATTGAGGGACCATTGAGTTATGGCATTGGTGGATGCTTACTAGGTTCATTTATGCTGTTGAGCGGGATTCCGACCTACATGGATTTGATATTCAAAGGTGCAGGCGGAATTTACGGTGGGATTTGTGGTTTACTATGGTGGTGTATCTACACAAGTAATAAGCTTGTTAGGTCCAACAATCCTGCGTTAAAAAGCGACTGATGGTCAGTCAGTGGTCGGCAGACGGTCCGCTAACCATCCAAATCACCCTCACAGTCACCTCCAAACCTCAACCCCCATCCACCCGCTTCCGCGCCCGCCGGGCCGCGCCGTCCTGCACGGCCCAGCGCATCACCATCCCCATGCCCGCGACCCCGGCCCGCGCCAGATGCCGCCGCGTGCCTATATCGAACCCGTGCATCCGCGCGGCCCAGGGCGGTAGCAGGTCGATCGCCGCCTCCGTCACTAGCCGCG
>CAJYHD010000551.1 GCA_913773715.1 uncultured Sphingobium sp. | reverse complement strand
TAGACGATCAGCTTGCCGATCATCGAATCATAGTAAGGCGGTACCTTGTATCCTTGGTACAGGCCGCTATCGACGCGGACGTGCATGCCGCCGGGGACGTGATAGCTGGTGACGGTGCCGGGCGAGGGCGCGAAGGTGCGCGGGTCTTCGGCATTGATGCGGCACTCGATCGCGTGGCCGGTGAACTCGATCTCTTCCTGACACACCGAGAGCGGACGCCCCTCGGCAACGCGGATCTGCTCGCGCACCAGATCGAGGCCGGTGATCATCTCTGTCACCGGATGCTCGACCTGAAGCCGGGTGTTCATCTCGATGAAGTAAAACTCGCCATCTTCCCACAGGAACTCGATCGTGCCCGCGCCGCGATAACCCATGTCGGCCATAGCCTTGGCGCAGACGCCGCCGATCCGTTCCCGATCCGCTTGGCTCAGCACCGGAGAGGGCGCTTCTTCCAGCACCTTCTGGTGGCGGCGCTGGAGCGAACAGTCGCGCTCGCCCAGATGGATCGCATTGCCGTTGCCGTCGCCGAAGACCTGGATCTCGATATGGCGCGGATTGCCGAGATATTTTTCAAGATAGACGGTCGCGTCGCCGAATGCGGCCTTCGCTTCCGATCCCGCCTGCTGCATCAGCGTTTCGAGCTGGTCGGGCGAGTTGCACACCTTCATGCCGCGACCGCCGCCGCCCGAAGCCGCCTTGATGATGACGGGATAGCCAGCGGCCTCCGCGATCGCCTTGGCTTCCTCCACATCGCTGATCGCGCCGTCGGAGCCGGGGACGAGCGGCAGGCCGAGCGCGTCTGCGGTGCGCTTTGCCTCGATCTTGTCGCCCATGGTGCGGATATGTTCGGGTTTGGGGCCGACGAACTTGATGCCGTGCGCCTCGACGATCTCGGCGAACTTGGCATTCTCCGACAGGAAGCCATAGCCCGGATGAATCGCGTCCGCGCCGCTGATCTCGGCGGCGGAAATGATCGCCGCGATGTTGAGATAGCTGTCCTTCGCCTGGGGTGGGCCGATGCAGATCGCTTCATCGGCGAGGCGGACATGCATCGCGTCGGCGTCGGCGGTCGAATGGACCGCGACTGTCTTGATGCCCATTTCGTGACAGGCGCGGTGGATGCGCAGCGCGATTTCGCCCCGGTTGGCGATCAGCAGCTTTTCGATGGCCATGTGTCGCGCGGCCTTATTCGATGACGATCAGCGGCTGGTCATATTCGACCGGCTGGCCGTTATCGACCAGCACGGCCTTCACCGTGCCGGATGCGGGCGCGGGGATGGCGTTCATGACCTTCATGGCTTCGACGATGACGATGGTGTCGCCTTCGCGCACCTGCGACCCGACGCGGGCAAAGGGTGCAGCGCCCGGCTCTGCGGCAAGATAGGCGGTGCCGACGATCGGCGACTTGACGACGGTGCCGGACGGCAGAGCAGCCTCACCGGCGGGCGCTGCCGGAGCGGCAGCGGCAGGCGCGGCGGCAACCGGCGCAGCGGCGGGTGCAGGCGCAGCGTAGACAGGCGCAGCGGCACCGGCCTTGCGTGCGACGCGGATCTTGCGATCGCCGTCCTCGACCTCGATTTCCGTCAGATTGGTGTCGTCCAGCAGCGCGGCCAGTTCGCGCACCAGCGTGACGTCCACTTGCATCGCGCCCTTGTCCTGCGTGTCGTTCATGATTGACCCTTGTCGTCTTTCAAAATGCGTTCTGGCGGCCAGCGCCTAAGCTGATTTGCGTCGAAGCGCAACTTTCGTGCGCCGTCCCGTGCCGCCTAAAGCTCCAGCGCTGCCTCCAGCGCGAGCATGTAGGACAGCGGCCCGAAGCCCGCGATCGTCCCCTTCGCCGCCATGCCGACATAGCTTTTATGGCGGAAAGGCTCGCGGGCGTGGGGGTTGGATAGATGTACCTCGATCACCGGGACGGTGATGCCCTTGATCGCGTCGTGCAGAGCGATCGAGGTATGTGTCAGGCCGCCGGGATTGAGGATGACGGCATGCGCGCCCTCGGCATGGGCTTCCTGAAGCCAGTCGATCAGATGGCCTTCATGATTGGACTGGCGAAAATCGATCTCGACATGGGCGCGACCCGCCTCGTCGTCCATGCGGCTGGCGATATCGTCAAGCGTGTCATAGCCGTAGATGTCCGGCTCGCGCGTCCCCAGCATGTTGAGGTTCGGGCCGTTCAGCACATAGATTTTGCGCGTATCCGCCACCTGTGCATCCCCTTGCATGTTGCGACCGGGGCAAGGCCGCCCCTATATGCGGCACGATCATTAGCCTTTCGTGTCCCGCCAAGTCGAGACACCTTCTTTTGAGACGAACGGAACAGCGACCAGTGAGTATCGACGGCACCCTTTCCATCCGCATCAATGGCGAGCATCGCCGCGTCCGCGACGGCCTGACGCTGGCCGACCTCGCGAGCGAACTGGGCTTCGTGCCGGAGAAGGTCGCGGTGGAGCGCAATCTTGAGGTGGTGCCGCGCTCGACATTGAGCCAGGTGAAGGTTGAGGATGGCGACGAACTGGAGATCGTGCATTTCGTCGGTGGTGGCGATGTCGCCCCTGTGGCGTCCGATGATAGCTGGACCGTCGCAGGCAAGACCTTTCGCTCGCGCCTGATCGTCGGCACCGGCAAATATAAGAGTTTCGAGCAGAATGCCGCCGCCGTCGCGGCATCGGGTGCGGAGATCGTGACGGTCGCGGTGCGCCGGGTGAATGTCAGCGACCCCAAGGCGCCGATGCTGACCGACTATATCGACCCGAAGAAGATCACCTATCTGCCCAACACCGCCGGCTGTTTCGATGCCGACAGCGCGATCCGCACGCTGCG
>CAJYHD010000550.1 GCA_913773715.1 uncultured Sphingobium sp. | reverse complement strand
GGGAAAGATTGGGTGAGGGGGGCGCCTTCAGGCTGGCCAAGGCGGCGGAATACACGGCCACTTGCGCCTTGGCCAACCTCGACGCGATCCGTTCGGCTGACATCATCCACTCGCAATGGCTACCGCTTGCGCCAGCGGATCGGCTTATGCTGAGGCGGCTATTCGGTGGGCCGAAGCTGGTGCATACCGTCCATAATGCCGACGCCTATCATGCAGACGCCGGGGTCCAGGGGCGAGGCTATCGCGATCTTCTGGACACGTTCGATGCGCTTGTCGTCCATGGCAACACCACCCGCAGTGCGTTGATCGGGCAAGGGATCGATCCCGCACGCATCCATGTGACGCCGCACCCTCCGATGAAGCTGGCACGCGCTAACGCCGCCGACCTTGCTGCCGTCCCCGCATCGGAACGGCGGCGCATCCTCTTCTTCGGAACGATCCGCCCCTACAAGGGCGTCGATCTGCTGGTAGAAGCGTGCATCAGTCTTTGGAAGGCCGGGCATGATTTCGAACTCGCTTTGGCCGGCAAGCCGTTCATGGACATTGCCCCGGTCTTGACCGCGATCTCAGCGGCAGGCTTCGGCAATAGGCTGGTGACGGACCTCGGCTTTCTAACCGAAGGCCGACTTGACGCGCATATGGTGCGTGCCGACATTATGGCCTTTCCCTATCGCCATATCGATTCGAGCGGCGCGTTCCTGTCTGCGCTGCATCATGGCAAGGCGATGGTGACGTCCGATGCCGGCATGTTCGCCGACGTGCCAGATGGTGTTACAACGCGAGTGCCCGCAGGAAACGCCGATGCGATGGCGCAAGCCCTCTTGCCGCTGATACAAAGCGCGGCCATCAGGCAGGAGTTGGGTGAAAGCGCCCGCGCCTATGGAGAAGCCATGGGTGACTGGAACGAAATGGCCGCGGCGACGCGTGCCATCTATGAAGCATTGGTGTGATGAACCGATATCTGCGCGAATTGAGGGACAGGCGGTTGGCAGTGCGGCTCGCCTTTGCGGGCAAGGTGCATCAATACCCTGAGGTGCAGGCGCTGCGTCGCTTCCTGTCGCATTTCGCCGTCGACTGCCTCTTCGATGTGGGCGCGAACCGGGGACAATATGCGCGGATGGTGCGCACCTATGCCAACTATTCCGGTCTGATCCTGTCGTTCGAGCCGAACCCTGATGTGTTCGCCGAATTACGGAAGAACGCGGCGTCCGACCGTAACTGGCATGTGTTCAACATCGCGCTGTCCGACTTTGACGGGCAGGCAGGTTTCAACATCATGGCGGCCGATCAATTCTCCTCGCTTAAGACGCCATCGGGCGAGCAGGACGACATCTTCGCAAGCCGCAACGTCGTTGCCCAGACCGTTGAGATGGAATGCCGTCGCTTTTCGACGCTGCTGCCGGAATTGATGACGCAGCACGGCTTCTCGCGTCCTTTTTTGAAGATGGACACGCAGGGCCATGATCTTTCCGTGTGCGAAGGGGCAGCGGATCTGCTGGGCCGCTTCCTCGGCGTCCAGACCGAGTTGGGCGTGCGACCGATCTACGAGGGCGGCACCAATTATCGCGCGATGATCGACTGGTTGGAGGCGCGCGATTTCGTGCCCAATGCCTTTTTCGCCAATAACAAGGGCCATTTCCCTCGCCTCGTCGAAATGGATGGCATCTTCGTCAACCGGACGCTGGTAGAGGCGTGAACATGGGCGGGGGGGCATCCTTCGTCAGCGCGCGTCGCCTCTTCCTCGCTGGCGCGCTGGGGCTGACGCTCTGGCTGGCGGCGACCTTCGTCTGGCATGTGACCTATCGGCAGGGGATCAGCCTGCCGGTCATCCTGCTGCTGGATCAGGATTTCCCCGCGCTGCTGGGTTCTCTGCTGCTGCTGACACTGGCCGCGATCGTGGCGGAAGGACGCGGCTTCAGCCTGCCGCCGCCGAGTGCGCGGATCGTAGTTCCATTGATTCTGCTGCTGGGCATGGCAGCTTGGGCCGGGCATTATTCGCTGTTTCAGGATTATGCGATCTCCCGCGATGAGGAGGTTGCGCGCTTTGCAGCAGCGTACATGAAGGAGGGGCTGTTCGCGCGGCCCATCCCGGTGCAGTGGGAACCGTATCGCCGGGCGATCATGCCCGAATTTTTCTCGCCCTTCGGCGCGGCGGATTATTGGACCGCAGCCTATCTGCCGGTGAACAGTGCGATCCAGGCGTTGTTCTGGCGGATGGGTGATCCCAACCTCGCCGGGCCATCGCTGTTGACGCTGGGCATGTTCTCGCTTTGGCGGATCGCTTTGCGGCTTATGCCGGACAGGCCGGATGCCGTGTGGGTAACGATCCTGCTTGGCTTCTCGTCCTGCCAGCTCTGGGTCACGGCGATGACCCCCTATGCGATGACCGGCCATTTCGCGCTCAACATGGTATGGCTGGCTCTTGTGCTGCGTGGAGGCGTGGTCGGCCATGTCGGCGCAGCGATCGTGGCGATCGTCGCGGCGGGGCTGCACCAATGGCATTTCCCGCCGATCTTCATCGCACCGTTCATCCTGTGGATGCTGCTGGCACGGCGATGGACGGTCGCGGCGTTCCATCTGGCTACGCTGGTCGCGATCGTCGTGATCTGGGCCAAGATCTGGCCGGGATTTCTGCTCCATTCGCTGGGCGCGCCGACCGACATCCGTCCGTCCGCCGGCGTTGCAGATAAGGTCGGCAGTTTGTTTCAACGGCTGGGCGATCGTTGGCAGCCGCTCGTGAACTTGAGCCGGTTCTTCGCCTGGAACAACATCCTCATGATGCCGCTCGCGATGTTGGGTATCGCCGCGATGCGCTGGCGGGAGGCAATCCGAGGCCGAGAGATCGCGCTGCCGCTGGCGCTGGGATGTATGGCGGGATGCTTGCTCGCACTTGCGCAGGGCTATGGCTGGGGCTTTCGCTATGCCCACGGCTTCATCGGTCCATTCTGCCTGCTCAGTGGTCTGGGTTGGGCGCACTTCCGGCCAGTGCAGGCCATGCGCCCTATAGTTATCGCGCTGGTGATCACGGCGCTGTCGAGTGGTTATCTCGTTTGGCGCACCTATGCCTTCGTCGCGCCTTATGCAGCCAGCCATGAACTGATCGATTCGAGCGAGGCGGACG
>CAJYHD010000549.1 GCA_913773715.1 uncultured Sphingobium sp. | reverse complement strand
GACGCTCGACCTCGCCCCGCAACTGCGCTGTCTGCTGGAACGTCGCTTTGCATCGCTTGTCACGCCTTGGGGCGACCTGACCGACTGGACTGAATGGATCATCCTCGAACCCGGTGATGGCGAGGATGACATCGTGTGTGAGGTCGGCTTCTCCCCTCTAATCGAGCCAATCGACGGTGCCCGGTTCGGCACCACGGGCTTTCGGCCCTTCTGGGATCATCTCGATCACGAGGGCGGGCATTTTGTGATGATCCAGAGCTTCGGCTCGACCTTCGCCTACGTGCTGATAATCCCTGACGATGACGGCATCTTCCCGGAACTGCTCGCGCTCTGCCGGCAGTACGCTGCATGAGATGGCTCGGCATCTTCCTCACCGCCTGTGTTGTGCTGGCTGCGGCGCAGGCGGTGGCGACCGCCCTGTGTGTGCTACTGATCGTCGGGCTAGTTTATGGCCTGTTCGTCGCGCCCCGCGAAACGCTCGGCCTCGTCGGCCTGATTCTCATCGCCGGGGCATTCCAGGCCTATCCACTCGCCTTTCTCGCCGTCTCTGCCATGCTCGTTGCGATCAGCATGATACGCAGGAGATAGTGCTGGTTTCATGCACTTTTTCACGCTTCTCGCTCGGCTTCGAATCGCTTGACCGACCCTTGAACCGGGCGTAGGCGGCGCATCCCATTTCGATGGGGCGGCTATAAACAGGCCGCAGCGCCGGGACGAGTTGCCGAGGCTATTATGCTTCGAGCGGACGGGCGCACTGGCCGGACATACGGTCAGTTGCTCTTTGACATTGTGATCCATTGTTCAAACCGCGAGGTTTCCCCTCGCGATGGCATGCCCTCTGACAATCCGGCGAAGCTGTCAGGTTCAAGGGCGCTTAAACTGCAAAGACGGGCGTCTTCCATTAGGGTCCGGCACTCGCCGCGTATGCACAATTCGTCTGAGGCGTCCTCCTTCGAGCCAGGACGGCTCTACAGATTCACCATTCAGCGCAGCCATGTAGTCCGACGAAAGTGACTATGGCTCACTGAATGACTTGCTCGACTGGTGGCCGGACGGATTCCGGTCTTCACCGATCGAAAGCAAATCATGACCGATTTATCGCTCGGCTTGCAGGCCGATGAACCTGCCAGCGATCTCATCTCTCAATCCACCTCCGCTTCTCCCAACGAGAACGAGCCTTCCGGGTCGGCGATTTGTCCCGTCGATCCGCAGTCCAGCGCCGACCCCGCCCAGCCCCTCGCACCGACCAGCGGCGAACAAGGCGGTGAAGAGGGGGAGGTGGCCCCGGCGGAAGTCCCCGCCTTCCCTCTACTCCCTCCTTCCAGCATACCGTCTCCGGGGGAGGGAACGCCCGTCGCCCCGGACCAGCAGGGCGACGACATCTATCGACCAGCCCCCGTCTCCAACGCCGTCCTCGACGCGCTGATCGCCGGTGGGCGCCATCTGTATCGGGCCGGTGGCGCTGAACATCGCGTCACTTGCCCCTGGCACGCCGACCATCTGCCCGGCGAGCCGACAGAGGCATTCTACTTTGAGCCCAACGACGATGCCCCGTTCGGCACCTTCTACTGCCCGTGTCCGAAACACGCCTCCAAGCGGATCGGCGCACTTCTCGCTCATCTGAAGATCGACCGCGCCACCGCCAGCGGCAAACCGACCATCAGGCTCCGTCCAGGCGAGATGCACCGCGTCGTCAAGCGAGCTGAAGAGGTGCTTGCCCAACGCGGCGGATTCTATCGCTTCAACGGGTTGATCGTTTCGGTGAAGACCGATGCGGCCACGAACGACCTGACTACTGAACCCGTCTCGGAACAGACGCTCGCCATGCATCTCTCGGCGGCATGCGGCTGGGAGAAGTGGAACGTCAAAGCCGAGGAATGGCGGCGATGTGACGTGCCGAGCGAGGTCGTCAACAAGCTGCATCGCAGCCAGCCGCAAGGCATCTTGCCGGAACTCACCGCATTGGTGCGCCAGCCATACCTACGCAGCGGAACCGGCGAACTCGTCACAAAGCCCGGTTACGATGCCCAGTCCGGCGCGCTGGCAACGTTCGATCCGGCGCAGTTCAGCGTTCCGCTGCTGACAAAGGAGAATGCCCAGAACGCCCTACGCCGGCTGAAATCGCTGCTGGTCGAGTTTGAGTTTGCCGACTCGACGGATCGAGCCGCTACGATCAGCGCGATGCTGACTGCAACGATCCGAAGTTATCTGATCGTCGCGCCGGGCTTCAACATCACCGCGTCGTCGCCCGGCAGCGGGAAAAGCTATCTCGCATCCGTTATCGCTCCGTTCGCTGGCCCGGGCGATGCGCGGAACATCAGCTATCCCGCCACGCAAGAGGAAGCGACGAAAGTGGTGTTGTCGCTGGCGCTCGAACAGCCGGCGGCGGTCTGCTTCGATGACATGCCGACTGACTGGCTTCCGCATGGGGCCATGAATCGGATGCTCACCAGCGGCAAGATCACCGAACGCAAGCTCGGCTCCAACACCGTCGTCACGGCGCGGGCGGCGAGCTTCATCATGGGGACGGGCAACAACATCCGCCCTCTGCGTGACATGGCACGGCGGGTGGCGTCCATCTACCTGCTTCCCAAGGTCGAGACGGCGGCGACCCGAAGCTATGAGGGGCGGCCAGCCGACGAGGTTCGTCGTAACCGTGGCCGATATGTCAGCGATGCGCTTACGATCATCGCTGCGTGGCGAGCGGCGGGAAGTCCGAGAGCCGATGTGCCGAACATCGCGGGCTTCGAGGAATGGTCGAACCTGTGCCGCCATAGCCTCATCTGGCTCGGCGAGAACGATCCGGCGACGAGCCTGATCGAGCAGATCGCCCACGACCCAGACCGGGAGCAACTCGGCAACCTGCTTGCGGCATGGCGCGATGTTTTCGGGCAGCGGGCCACGCTCGTCCGGCAGGTGCTCAAATCCATCGACAACGACAAGCTCGGCGATCTGCACGACGCGGTCATGGAATTGCCCTGCGTCGAACGCGGCATCGTCAACCAGTCTCGGTTCGGGCGATATCTGGCTCGCAACAAGAACCGGATCGTCAATGGGCTGCAGCTTGTCGAGGCTCCCCATTCCGAGCGTCGGGCGTGGGGCGTCATTCCCGTCGCGAGGCAATCCGAACAAGCTCCTCCGGCGGCTCTGGCTGATCCGTTGGAGGGCGTCGAGCGCGTCTGGCTTGATGGCATGCTCGCCAAAGGCAAGACGCCGCGAGCGATGAACTCACCGGCCTAAACAGCCGGTCTCAATCGAAAACTCAATGAAAGCCACCCGGAGCCGCGTCCATGCGGTTCCGGGACCGGCCCTCCCTTACCTTCAATCACGAGGTCCATATGCCCAAGATCAAGCTCGAAGCATCCATCATCCCGACGCTCCATTGCCCGCCGCATAAGGGCAAGGAGACCTACTTCTGCACCGCGATCACCGGATTTGTCATCGAGGTCCGGCCCAATGGCGGCATGACCTATGCGCTGCGCTACAAGGATCAGTATGACCGACAGCGGCAGTACAAGATTGCCAACGCCGCCGACATCTCGTTCGCCGAGGCCAAGAAAGAAGCGATCCGCGTCCGTTCCCGTGTCGTCATCGGCAAGAACCCTGCCGAGGAGCGGCTGGCCAATCGCCGCATCCCGACTGTCTCCGAGCTGGCCGAGCGCTATCTCGAATACGTCCGCACTTACAAGCGCAGCCACGACATCGACGAGCGTTTCCTTCGTATCCACATCATCCCGAAATGGGGGCGGCTGCACATCAACCAACTCGATCAAACCGAAATCCTTGAGTGGCTGAACTCGATGGTGGCGGGGCGCTATGCACAGGCGACCGTCAACCGCTGGCAAGTCATCCTCGGGCATATGATGCGGATGGCGAAGCGCTGGGGTCTTCCCGGTGCCGAGGTGAATCCATTGGAGGGCGTCAAACAGAAAGATCCCGACAACCGGATTGAGCGGTTCCTGACGCCCGCCGAAACGCAGCGTTTGAAGGAGGCAGTGGAGGAAAGCCCGAACTTCATGCTCCGCTACATCGTCGCGTTGCTGCTGCTGACCGGATGCCGCAAGCGCGAGTTGCTGGATGCCCGTTGGGACGAGATTTCGTTTCAGCGCAAGCAATGGCGTATCCCGCGCGGCAAGACCGGGATGCGGCACGTTCCGCTATCCGACGATGCCTTGGCGGTCTTGCGCTCAATCCCGCGCTTCGACGACTGCCCGTACATCGTGCCGAACCCGGAGACCTTGAAGCCGTTCACCTCGGTCTTCAATTCCTGGGACAATGCCCGGAAGCGGGCAGGGCTGCCAGACGTTCGGATGCACGACCTTCGGCACAGCGCAGCATCCAACCTCGTGAACTCGGGACAGTCGCTTTATGTTGTGGCGAAGGTGCTGGGACACTCCCAGACCAAGACGACGGAGCGTTACGCTCACCTTGCGTCGGACACGCTACTTAACGCCGTGAATGCGGCGTCGAAGGCGACCGGGACGACGTGGGCGGAGCCGATACAGCCGACGGCTTGAACCGTTCCGACGATGGTCCGTGGTGGCGGGCTGTAGGCGACTTGGCGAAATCCGATCCTACC
>CAJYHD010000548.1 GCA_913773715.1 uncultured Sphingobium sp. | reverse complement strand
CCGACTCAACAAGCTGGGGGGCGTGGACCCCCAATGGTCAGGACGTCCCCCGCTCCCGTACCGGCGTCCGTGTGCGCAACGGGAAAACTTACGGTACTAACACGGCCAATCGTCAGTGCCTGATTACTTGGACGTTGTTCGACCAGTATACCGAGGATGTCGTCCAGAACGTCACCGCCAATACTGGCCCCGCGACTAGCAACTACGACGTGTATCATTGGATCTATCGACCGATCCCCTATTCGATGACCGATCTCAAGGGATCGGGTGACCCCTCCTCAACCGTTTCAGGCGGGTCGTTCATCGCGCCAATGATTGCTGATAATCAGCAGGATCGCAAAATCATCTGGAACCAGACCAACGCATGCATCGAGGAGCGGAAAACGCGCAGGACAGACGAGGGTACGAATATCCCGCGCTACGACATGGATATCGACCTTGTTCCCAATCCGACCGACCAGAACACGCAGTGGAAGCCCTTGTTGCCGGGTTTAGTTTATGGCCGACGCGCATCCAGTCCGACTGCGACCGGTTGGGCATACACCACGGACAATGCGACGAAGACCCGCGATCTCTCAATGACACAGACGCTGAATTACTACACGCCATACAATTATTCTTCAGACTATGGAGCCTGCCCGACCTATTCGATGAAACTGGCCGAGATTAATCAAGGTACGTTAAACTCGTACATGAACGCATTGGTCGCGGGCGGATACACCTATCACGATATAGGCATGCTGTGGGGCCTGCGGCTTATGTCAACGCAGGGGATTTTCGCGGCTGAGAACCAAGCCGCCGAAGCCAATGGGAAGGTTGCCCGACATCTGATCTTCATGACCGATGGCGACACGGACTCGCGTGTCGGTGCTTACGATGCTTGGGGTATCGCCGCTCTAGACAGGCGGCGCACTCCAGCAGGCACTATTCCTACGAATGCCCAAATGAAGACCGTAACTGAGCAACGTCTCGATGAACTCTGCACCACCGCCAAAAACGACAAAAACATCACCGTGTGGGTCATTGCATTCGGCACGTCATTGACGTCGCTGCTCAGCAACTGCGCTTCGCCCAATCGCGCCTATGAGGCAAAGAACGCTGCTGAACTGACCGCGACCTTCTCGCAGATCGCGTCGCAGATCGCGCAGTTGCGGATTACGCGGTGATGATCGCCCTGCCCTTCCTCCCTCACGTCGCTGCCGCGCCGCGCAGGCTGGCGTCGTGCGGGCGTGGGGCGACGATCGTGGAGTTCGCGATCATCCTGCCGGTGTTCATCCTGATGCTGATGTTCCTGTTCGACACCGGCTATTATATCTTCGCGAGTTCGGTGCTGGGGGGTGAGGTCAATGCGGTCGGGCGCAACTCGACGCTGGAGACGGCCACGGATGCCAATCGGACGACGCTCGACCAGCAGTTGGAGGCACAGGTCAAGCGACTGGTCAGCAACGGCTCGATGACCTTCGACCGCGTGTCCTACAAGAGCTATGGCCGCGCGCAGTCGAAAGCTGAGGCGTTTAACGACGCCAACGGGAACGGCATCTGCGACAATGGCGAATCCTTCGATGATGCGAACCGGAATGGTACACGCGATCTCGATTCAGGCGTGGTCAGCGGCGGCGGTGCACGCGATGTCGTGATATACACGGCCACCCTGACCTATGAGCGCATCTTCCCGATCGCGGCCATGTTGGGATGGGATAAGAATGTGTCCATCTCATCCAGTACGATCTTGCGCAACCAGCCTTTCGACAAGCAGGCCGAACCGCTGATCGGAAAATGCACATGAAGGCCGCTCCCATGACATCAGCCGTCTTTCCACGCTGCCGGTTTGGCGCTCGGCGAAGGATAGCGCGCGCGATCCGCGTGCTGCCCGGCGATCGCAGTGGGCTGGCGCTGGTCGAGTTCGCCATGTCCTTCCCCCTGTTGCTGTTGATGGCGACTTCGGGCCTCGAACTGGCGAACTACGTCATCACGATGAAGCGCATCGGCGAGATTGCAGGGCAAGTTGCTGACAACGCGTCGCGCATGGGTAGCCAGGCCGTCATCAACGACCAGCCGGTGAGCGAAGCCGAGATCAACGACGTCTTCATCGGCGCCGATCTGCAAGGCGGAAAACTGAACCTCGGGCGTAACGGCCGGATCATTTTGTCGAGCCTCCAGCGCAACAGCGACGGTGGTCAGATGATCCAATGGCAGCGCTGCTTCGGCGCGCTCAATCAGGCTTCTGCCTATGGCGTGGAAAAGACTGGCGCGACCGGCACCAACTTCACGGGGATGGGACCGACCAATAATCAGGTCGCGGCAGCGGACAAGACGGCAGTGATGGTGGTAGAAATCAATTACCAGTATCAACGCATCATACCGCTTATACAACTTCCTCTCTCGATGATCCGTGACGTCACCGCTTTCAATGTACGGGACAGCCGCAACTTGTCCGATCCGCAAAATAGCGAAAATGTCGCCAAATCGACTTGCCCGACCGCTGCTTAAAGCGTCGGTAACCACATTCCTCGAACGGGTGCTAACCACTGCTGTGCAATGAGGGCAACCATAAGGCGTAGGATCGCGCAACAAGCGCGACCTACCAGCAAAATGGTCGCTCGATAGATGAACAATCGCACAGAACATCGTCCAGGCATCCTTACCCGTCTGGCGCGCAATGAAGCTGGCAACACGCTCGCCATCCTGGCCGCATCTCTCGTGCCGCTTGCCGGGATGATCGGTGGCGGGCTGGACCTCAGCCGAGCCTATCTGGTAAAGACCCGGCTGGCGCAGGCGTGCGATGCCGGCGTGCTGGCTGGTCGCAAGATGATGGGTTCGAGCGGCACCGTCTCCGGTTCTGTGACGAGTGAAGTGCAGAAATATGTGAACTTCAACTTCCCGCAGAATTATCAGGGGACAGACGGGTTCGCGATCACGCCCACGCTCGGGACACAGGATCAGATTGTGCTGACGCTCAGCACCAACGTGCCGACGGCGGTGATGCAGCTGTTCGGCAAGAACAGCCTCGCCGTCTCCACGACGTGCAGCGCGCGCAACGATTATTCGAACATCGACATCGTGCTGGTGCTGGATACGACCGGTTCGATGGCATGCAAGCCGGAACGAACGGACACGGATTGCAGCAACTGGATCAATTATGGCGGCAAGTCCGGTCGGACCGCCGTCGTCAATGGCAAGACTGTCACTTATGTCGAAGAAGAAGTGAGCGGATCGACCAATGTTTCGCGCATGCAAGGCCTACGGACCGCTCTTGCCGGACTACAGACGGAAATCGGCAAAATCGAAACGGACTTCAACACGGCACCCTCCGCAACGCGCAAGCGCGTTCGCTGGGCGATCGTGCCTTTCTCTCAGATGGTTAATGCAGGGATGAGCAAGGGTAGCCTCGGCACCACGCTCTATTCGCGCCAGCCTACCTGGTTCAACACGACTGGGAACTATAAATATATTTACAACTGCAATGGCTATCTATGCTCTAGCAATCAAAACAATGTTTCCCACGGTCAGAATTGGCTGACGAATAGTTGGGACGGTTGTGTCGAGGAGAAGCGCACCAGCAACGCCATTACGCCAAATTCCGGGCACTCCATACCGAACAACCTGCCCGCCACAGCTTATGATCTTCAGTTCGACGACACGCCGGACTCGACAGATAGCCGCTGGACGGTAGCCGATCCGGGGCAGACGGGGCAATCGCAATATGCCTGCCCCAAGGCGATGAGCGAATTACAGTCGATGACAGCGACTGACTTCAACAATTATTTCGGCGCGAATACCGGCTTCCTCGCCAACGGCGGCACCTATCTCGATCTCGGGCTGCTCTGGGCGGCGCGTATGCTCTCGCCGACAGGCCTGTGGGCCAGCGACAATCCAGCAAACTACAATGGCTATGCTGTGTCTCGCTACGTCATCTTGATGACGGACGGACAGATGGACACCGGCAACACCGGCTATGGCGCTTACGGCCAGGAATATTGGTGGCGGAGGATCACGACCGACGGGTCGAGCAGCACGAGCAACGACAATCACAGCCAGCGCATGTTGATGACGTGCAGCGCGATCAAGAATATGAACGCCAAGATTTTCGCTATTTCCTTCGGTGCGGGATCGAGCCTCAGTTCGCTGCTGACTGGCTGTTCGTCGGGTGCCGGTTTCGGCTACAAGGCGGATAACGCCGCCGGGCTTCAGACGGCATTCCGCGATATCGGCAAGACGATCGGGTCGCTGAGGCTGTCGCAATGATCCGCATTGCCTCGCGCCTGCGGAGGTTGCGGCGGGATAATCGCGGCGTATCGGTCCCGGAATTCGGGCTGATCTCGATCCCGCTCTGCCTGTTGCTGCTCGGCGCGTTCGACCTTGGCTATCAGATCTATGTCCGCGCGACGTTGCAGGGTGCGGTGCAGTCGGCGTCGCGTCTTACTACGGTGCTGACCGACGACACGGCATCCAACGACAGCGCAATCGAAACGGCGCTGCGCGATCAGGTGATGCGCATCTTGCCGCCAGGCGTGACGCCGACCATCACGAAGGGCAGCTTTTATCAATTCTCCAACATCAATACGCTGGAGCCACTGACCGTCGATCTCAACAACAATGGCATCCTGGATGGCCCGGTCGATACCGATGGCGATGGCATCAAGGATAAGAGCGATTGCTGGCTCGACGTCGATAATGACGGGACCAGGAACGTCGTCGTCAACGGGAAGACCGGCATCGGCGGGGCGGACGACCTCGTCAAATATACGGTGACGGTGAACTATAATCGCATCCTGCCGATCTGGCGGCTGATCCCCGGCATGTCGCAACAGGTCAGCCTGTCGGCGTCCAGCCTTGCGCGCCGGCAACCCTATCGGGGCCAGATTCCTCCGACCGAACGGTGCAGAACATCATGAACATCCGCACATCCCTGCACCGCTTGAAGCGGGACCGGCGCGGTCTTGCAGCGGTCGAATTCGCGCTCGCCATGCCGATGATGATCGCCATTACCATGGCTGGCACCGAAGCGGCAAACATGGCCTACACCAGCCAGAAGCTCGCCGACCTCGCCACGCAGACGGCTGACAATATCTCTCGCTATCGCATCGGCATCAGCGAGACCCAGATTACTGATACGCTCGAAGGCATGAAGACGATGACCGACAACATCGACTTCCGCAATAATGGGCGGATCATCGTTTCAAGCTTACAGCCCGTGCTGGATGGGTCGGGCAATGTCGTCAACCAGCAGATTCGTTGGCAGCGCTGCGCCGGGGCCAAGGTCGCGAATTCATCCTACGGCGTCGGCGGAGCCTTGGTCGGCGCGACCGGCATGGGTCCAGCAAATCGGCAGATTTCAGCGAGCGTGGACACCGAAATCATCTTCGTAGAGATCAGCTACACCTATCGCCCGCTGATCAGCAGCAGCTTTCTTGGCACGCCCAATATGCAGGCCCTGTCAAGCATGGTGGTGCGCGATCGGAATAATAACGTACCGACGGGAACGGTGACGTCGTCCTGCTCGACCTACTCCGCCTAACATAAAAAAGGCCCCCTGCGATGTGGCAGAGGGCCTTTCCATATCGGCAATGATGGCCGATCAGTCCTTGTAGCAGACCTTCTTTGCCGCAGCGACGACACGGGCTGCATCGATCAATGCGGCCTTTTCGAGATTCGCGGCATAGGGCAGCGGCACGTCTTCGTTCGTGACGCGCAGTACGGGCGCGTCGAGATCGTCGAAGCCCTTTTCCATGACGACGGCGGCGATTTCCGACGCGATCGAGCAGGTCGGCCAGCCTTCTTCCACCACGACAAGGCGGTTGGTCTTCTTGAGGCTTTCAAGAACCGTGTCGGTATCAAGCGGACGCAATGTGCGCAGGTCGATGACCTCCGCATCAATGCCCTCGCCAGCCAGCGTCTCCGCCGCGTCGAGCGCGAGGCCCACGCCGATCGAGTAGCTGACCAGCGTCACGTCCTTGCCCGGCCGCATGATGCGCGCCTTGCCGATCGGCAGGACATAATCGTCGACCTTGGGCACTTCGAACGTGCGGCCGTAAAGAAGCTCGTTCTCCAGGAACACGACAGGGTCGGTCGAGCGGATCGCCGCCTTCAGCAAACCCTTGGCATCAGCAGCGTCATAGGGCGCGATGACGATCAGGCCGGGAACCGACGCATACCAGGGACCATAATTCTGGCTGTGCTGCGCGCCGACGCGGCTCGCAGCACCGTTGGGACCGCGGAACACGATCGGACAGCGCATCTGGCCGCCGGACATATAGTTGGTCTTGGCCGCCGAGTTGATGATGTGGTCGATCGCCTGCATGGCGAAATTGAACGTCATGAATTCGACGATCGGACGCAGGCCACCCATCGCCGCGCCCGTGCCGATACCGGCAAAGCCATATTCGGTGATCGGCGTATCGATGACGCGCTTGTCGCCAAATTCATCGAGCAGTCCTTGTGTGACCTTGTAGGCGCCCTGATATTCGGCGACTTCTTCACCCATGACGAAGACGCGTTCATCAGACCGCATTTCTTCAGCCATCGCATCGCGAAGAGCCTCACGCACGGTGATCTTCACATATTCGGTGCCTGCTGGCAGGTCGGGGTCAGCGACGATAGCCTTAGCTTCTGATGCCAGCTTCGACGTGCCGCTTTCCGCCTTCTTCGGCGCATCGGGAGCAGCTTCCGGCTTGGCAGGCGGCGCACTTTCTTCCGCCTTGGGAGTCGGAGCTGCCGCTTCGCCACCCTCGCCCGCCATTTCGGCAATCACGGTGCCGACCTTCACGCCCTCAGTGCCCTCGGCGATCACGATCTTGCCGATCTTGCCTTCGTCTACGGCTTCGAATTCCATTGTCGCCTTATCGGTCTCGATCTCGGCGAGGATGTCGCCGGACTTCACTTCATCGCCTTCCTTAACCAGCCACTTGGCCAGCGTGCCTTCTTCCATCGTCGGCGAGAGCGCCGGCATCTTGATTGCGATACCCATTAATATTGCTCCACCAGCACGTCGGTATAGAGTTCGGCCATTTCCGGTTCGGGCGAGGTTTCGGCGAAGTCGGCCGCTTCGGCGACGACCTTGCGGATGTCCTGATCGATCACCTTGATCTCGTCTTCGTTGACGCCGGCCTCGATCAGATATTTCTTCACGCCCTCGATCGGGTCGGACTTGTCACGCATCGCCTGCACTTCCTCACGCGAGCGGTACTTTGCCGGGTCGGACATGGAGTGGCCACGATAGCGGTAGGTCTTCATTTCGAGCAGGATCGGGCCATTGCCCTCCTGCACCCACTTGAGCGCTTCCTCGGTCGCGCCGCGGACGGCGAGGACGTCCATGCCATCGACCTGAAGGCCGGGGATGCGGAAGCTTTCGCCACGGCGGTAAAGCTGGTCTTCCGACGAAGCGCGATTGACGCTCGTGCCCATGGCATATTGGTTGTTTTCGATCACGAAGATGATCGGGAGCTTCCAAAGCTCGGCCATGTTGAAGGATTCATAGACCTGGCCTTGATTGGCAGCGCCGTCGCCGAAGTACGCGACGCAGACGCCGCCATCCCCGTTATACTTGTGGGCAAAACCAAGACCTGCGCCGAGCGATACCTGCGCGCCGACGATGCCGTGGCCGCCGTAGAATTTATGTTCGACGCTGAACATGTGCATCGAACCGCCCTTGCCGCGCGAAATACCCGCTTCACGACCGGTCAGTTCCGCCATGATGACGCGAGGATCGATACCATAGGCGAGCATGTGGCCATGATCGCGATAGCCGGTGATGACGCTGTCCTTGCCGGGCTTCAGCGCCGACTGGATGCCGACCGCGACTGCTTCCTGACCGATGTAGAGGTGGCAGAAGCCGCCGATGAGGCCGAGACCGTACAACTGCCCCGCCTTTTCCTCGAAGCGGCGGATGAGAACCATCTGCCGATAGAACTCCAGCAACTCTTCCTTGCTGGCCTTGTAATCGGTCGGAGTTTCGGGGCGAGGCCGGTTATGGTCCGCGCCGGCGGCGGGTGCAGCCGCCTTTGCCTTTGCGCGTGAAGGACGCGGCGTCGTTGGTTTCGCCAAGGCTCTTATCCTTTTGCGTGGGTAGGATGGAAGGAAGGCCGATATAGCCGCCCCGTTGCATATATTGCAACCGCACACGCCCGAAATCCGGGCAAAACCTACGGCTCTTCCTGTAATTTGATATTGCTGGCCGTAGCGGTAAATGGAGCCACGCGGGACACGTGAAGCAAAATTACTCGGAGCAGCCGTCAGGCGAAAGAAGGTTACGCCCCCAAAAAAATCAGTTCAGCGGAACGACGACCTCGTCGTGATGGATCACACCCAGTTGCCGCCGAATCAGTTCGTCGGACAGGTCAGGATCGACCCGGCGCGGATCGAGCAGATCGACACGGTTGCGCAGTTCGTTGCGCGACTCCTGCACTCGCTTCAGCTCAATCTTCGCCTGGCCAAGCTGACGCGAATAATCGCCCCAGGCCAGCACCCCGTTGGAGCCAAGCACGACATAGCCGGCAAAGAACAGCAGAAGCAAAAGCGCGATCGCCGGCCCAAGAGCCGACAGGAGAAGCAGACGAAGCTTAGCGATGTGCGCCATGGACGAGATGAATCACAGCCGAAGGTTGGCCGCAAGCAAAAAATGACAAACTTGCGGCCAACCGATTCCGAGACGATCAGCGGAAGATGGAGCGTCCCGCATAGACGGCTATATCGCCCAGTTCCTCTTCGATGCGGATGAGCTGATTATACTTGGCAAGCCGGTCGGAGCGGGCCAACGAACCCGTCTTGATCTGGCCGCAGTTGGTGGCGACGGCAAGGTCCGCAATCGTCGCGTCCTCGGTCTCGCCCGAACGGTGCGACATGACCGCAGTGTAACGCGCCCGATGCGCCATGTCGACGGCCGCCAGAGTCTCGGTCAGCGTGCCGATCTGGTTGACCTTGACCAGCAGCGAGTTGGCCAGCCCCTTGCCGATGCCCATCGACAGACGCGCAGGATTGGTGACGAAGAGATCGTCACCGACCAACTGCACCTTGTCACCGATCTTGTCGGTCAGCGCCTTCCAGCCCTCAAAGTCATCTTCGCCCATGCCATCCTCGATGGAGCGGATGGGATAGTCGGCGCACAGGGCCGCAAGGTAATCGGCCATCTCGACCGGCGACAGCGACAGGCCTTCGCCCGAAATCTCGTACTTGCCGTTCTTGAAGAACTCCGTCGCGGCGCAATCGAGCGCCAGCACGACGTCGTCGCCTGGCTTATACCCTGCCTTCTCGATACTGGCGAGGATGAAGTCGAGCGCGTCGCGGGTCGATGCGATATTGGGCGCAAAGCCGCCTTCGTCACCGACCGAAGTAGCAAGCCCCTTGTCGTGCAAGCCCTTCTTCAGCGTATGGAAAATCTCCGAACCGATCCGCACGGCGTCGGCTATGCTTTCCGCACCGACCGGCATGATCATGAATTCCTGGAAATCGATCGGGTTGTCGGCATGTTCGCCGCCATTGATGATGTTCATCATCGGCACCGGCAGGACATGCGCGGACACGCCGCCGACATAGCGGTAGAGTGGCAGACCGCGCGCATCCGCCGCCGCCTTCGCCGTCGCGAGGCTGACGCCGAGGATCGCATTCGCTCC
>CAJYHD010000547.1 GCA_913773715.1 uncultured Sphingobium sp. | reverse complement strand
TGCAATGTCAGGTAATTCCCACCGTTGGAGGCGCGACCGGGAATCGAACCCGGGTGCAAGGATTTGCAGTCCTCTGCGTCACCACTCCGCCATCGCGCCTCGATACGGTGGGAGGCGGGCATTTGCGTTGGTTTCGTCGCCGCGTCAACCCGTGCTAGTGCCCTTTTAGCAGTGCGATCCAGCGCGTTTAGCAGGTTCTCCTTTCGTTCCGGCTAAGTGGGCCGGCGCTGTCGTATCTCGAAATGCGCAGGATTTGGAACGTCAGTATTCCTTTCGTAGGACCTATGGACCCGAAGAAAGCATGCGAGCCACTTGAGCGTTCTTGATAACGTATCGCTTCGTGCGGCCATCGGTCGCGATCATGCGAGTATACCCGATATTGATTAGGTTGCCGGTTCTATTCATGTACTCGTCCAGGCCCCACGAAAATACGGTTCCCACCCGTCCGAGAGTTTCGACATTCATCGTAACGTACACGTTTCTCCCTAAGTCTTTATCGAATACTAATCCGCGTCCGCTATTACCGAGAAATCCCGATACTGCTACATTCTTATTGAGAAGGATGTTTTCGGGTATCGTGTCCTTCATGTAGTTTTTACTAGCTTGATCAAACTGAGCGATGGAATTGATGCCGCCAATCCAGTTTACGGTAGTTGCGCTATCGCCAATTACGTCGTGCGACGTTCGAAGTGATGGTTCAGCTGCAGATACGAGCGCGGCAACGTTGCCGCCTTGATTGTTGATTGCGATCTCTGTTTCTGGGTTCAGGATCGGTGCTTCAGTTCCAATGTTGCTTCGGATTACAAATTTCATCAAGCCATATAGTAAAGCTTTGGCGGTTCCGCCGCTGATGCCATGGCTCTCATGAATCTTATCGCTGACGGGGACTTCGAAGTCTGCGATAAGGCTGCCTTGGCGAATAGGCCGGGCGCGGACCGCGTGCCTCATCGCGAACTCACCTTTGTGGCGAACTTTCCCGGTTTCCACGTAGTTTGAAACAAGTGAAATGGCGAACGCCGCCGACGCTAAAGCCCGATAGCCGTCATAACCCTCCAGTTGATGTTTGTTAGCCAAACCACCAGTAAGGTGTAGTTGGAATTTGGCAGTTTCCATAAACGCTCCCCTTTTCAACAAGCTGGCCTGACGGGCATAGCTTCGTCAACCGCATCTTAGGCGAGGGGAGGCGTTAATGATTCCGGACGTTGCCATCGGAGCAGTCGTCGCTGCGCTCATAGGCGCGATGATCTCGCTGGTAGGATTGATCGTCACGAAGGAAGCGAAGGTCTCTGAGTTTCGTCAGGCTTGGATAGGCGAATTGCGAGGCGAGTTTGCAACATTCATTACGCAGATCAATCACCTAGAGGACGCATCAAAAATTCAATTCACGTCCACGCAAGATGCCTTCGAAAAGACAAGGGACGGTTTGTCCAAGCTAAACGAGGCATATTTTACGATTGCGCTGCGGTTAAACACCGACGAACAGCATGCCAAAAATATCCAAGCTTCTATGATATCGTTGATGGTTCTTGTTCAAGACAAGAAACGCGACGAGGATATTTTCCAGCAGCAGAAAGTAAAATTCATTGGATTTGCCGGACAGTTACTCAAGCATGAATGGGTTCGGGTGAAGGTAGGCGAAGGGGCATATATATGGACGAGGCGCGCAGCGGCGGCCACCGTTGTTGTGCTGTTTCTGCTAGTAGCTGTCGTTGCAACAGGACGCTTGGATAATAAAGTATCAAATGTTGTAGATACGGCAACTGTCAACGCGCAAGTGGACCTTGAAAATAACTCTGATTGGCAAGCTCAATTCCTCAACGACCTAGAAATGTGACTAGCAAGTTAGTGTTTTTTCGTCCGTTCCACATCTGTGTGTATTCAAGCTGTTGCTAATTTTGTCATGGCGGCAGAGCTAAAACGGCGAGCAGTGAGATATTTCATTGCCATTTGATAAGTCCGGTGACCTATAATCGCGGTAATTTCCCCGACCGTGCAACCCGCCTCTTCTAACCGCCCGGCGGCCGCATAACGCAGGCCGTGGGATGAACGCGCGGGCATCGTTGCGATCGCGGCGCATTGATCGCTTATGGCCTTCCGAAGAGCATTGGCGGTGTAGGGCCGGCCGGCGGCCGATTTGCAAATTTGGCCTCTGCGGATCTTCACTGGATCAAGCAGTGCGCGCAAAGCAGGATGTACTGCAATCTCCAGGGGTTCCCCCGTCTTCGATTGTACGACACGTATGAACGTGCCTTGGTACTGGCTCCACTGCATCGTAGCCACATCTTCGATGCGTTGCCCCGTGTAGAGCATAAGCGTGACGGCCAACCTTAGATGTGGCGGGGAATGCAATAAAAATAAGGCAATCTCTTCGTCCGACCACGGTGCAATCGTTCGCTGCCTAGTCTTGAGCCTGGCGAACTTAGCAGCTGGGTTGGTCCCTTCCTTTACCCGACCGTCTTCCGCTGCCCAAGTGTACAGGCGGCTCATCATCTGCTTAAATTTGTGCGCTTTGCGAGGGGTCGCTGCTAATTCATCACGAACTTGCTTGACCATTTTCGTTGTGATGAACCGGTACGGTTCGTCGCCAAGCTCAGCGTTGATGAGATCGAGTGTTCGCTCGTAGTCAAGCCGTGTCGACGGGCGCAGCAAGCTGAACTCGGCGCTGCGGCGATAGGCCTTCGTTAGCGATCGGATAGAGCCATCGACCGGTGCAGGTGTAGGCTGCGATTGCGATAACCGTAGGAGTTCGGCGTAGCGTGCATGGAAGGCTTCGTCGCCCGGTCCACCGGGCAGCTTCGTATGCAACTGCCCGCGCCGAAAGCGCCAATATTCCTTCCCCTTGGTGCGGATGACGTAGGTGTAGGGCAGGTTAGCCACGGGCACGCCTTCGCTCCAAGAATCGCCGCTCGACTTCGGCAGACTCGTCTTGTTCCTCGCGCGCGTCCAGTGGTTGTCCGTCCAGTCGATCGGCCCAGCGGTTCAAGTCCTGGAGATCGTACAGGATTCGGCGGCCATGCCTTTTGGGCTGCGGGCCGTTCTCCCGCAGGTTGGTAACGCTGATGGAAAGGTATGAGGCCGCGAGATCAGCGCTTAAGAGGCGGGGCCATCCCGGTAACATGGCGCGTTCCACCTACCCTCTCCTTGCTAGGACGTTGGCGTGGGCGACATCAATGATGCTGCTAATACGATCGGCAGGACGGGCGTGCCATGCGAGAGCGGCAAGGGCGTCCGCGAACGCGGCGGCGTAGGCGTTCTCACCCCTTCGATCAGCGATCGTGCGGGCGCGCGCAGCCGCGGCGTCGAGGTCTGTCCGCAATTCGTACGGATAGGTGCCTTCTCGGCCGCCGCTGACCATCCATGCCGTCTCAAAGTCGTAGGGCGGCTGACCGGCGGCAATCGTGTCCCATAGCTGCGACAGGGCGCGAGCTACACGAATACGGTCGGCAGCTTGCGCCGCGGTCAGGCGGCCTTTCTCGACGTTGGCCGCGGCAGAAGCTTCGCGCTGGGCGAGCATCTGGCGTGCTGCGAGGGCGAGGGCGGGCCATTCAGAGGCCATGTTGGGCATCGTCATGCCGCGCGTTCATGAGCAACGCTGAGCGCGCTATAACCGATGCGTACGCCGAGGTAGCGGAGCGTCACTACTGTTGTCCTCGCAGGATCGAAGCGGTCGCGGCGACGATGGAAAGCAGTACCAGCGACCCACACGCGACAATGATGCGCCACAAGCTGGGGCGCTGGATGACGGGGCGGCGGATCATACTTCCCCCGTCACGATGCGGAGCAGCGCCGCGTAGGCGATCAGCAGGATCACCACGGCGACCGCTACGAAGATGCGGCGCAAGCCGCGACAAAGTGCCGCGATCGTCATGCTTCGACGCTCCATTCCGGGCCGCGCAGCAGGATGCTGGCGATTCGGTTGCGCTGGGGGGCGATCGTCGCGAAGATCGTCGTGACCGCGATGGCTGCGGCGCTGGCGAACAGCGCATGACAAGCGACGGCGATCATGCGGCGTCTGCCACGCGCAGGTCGCGCATGATCGGGAAGTGGTGGTGGATCACCGGGGGGGCGCCATCGGCGTCGGCGGCGCAGAGGATCGCGGCTTCGGCGACGGCGAGCAGGGCGCGGGCCTGTTCGGCGAGGTCGGTGGCGCTGACGATCGACGTGCCAGCCGGATTGCCATTCTGGTCGAGGTAGCGGAGCGCGAGCGCGGCGTTGAATACTCCGACGCCCTTCAGGGGCTGAGCGGTCGCGTAAAGGTCCGTGATGAATGGGGTTTGCATAGCAGCCTCCATCGCCGCGTTATGCGGCAGATGGGGCTAACTAAATGCGGGCAATTGCCCGTGTCAATACGTTTGCGGGCAATTGCCCTCACATCTGCCCCGCAAGCTCCCTTGCGGATAGGACGGGGTGAATGCGCTTCACCATGGCCTTGGGCACCCAGAAACGCATCGGCGGATTGAACTGCTCTAAATGGATTGCATCAGAGCGGCGGCCGATCAGCTTCTTGACCAGGGCGCACACGACCTCTTCCGAGCCGTCGCGAATCTGGACGACTACATAGTCTCCGATCGCTGCTTGGCGGCGGGTCGTAATGTAGATCGGATCGCCATCTTCCCAGCGCGGCTCCATTGAAATACCAACCACTGTCAGGCTGTACGCTTCCATATCGCCCGCAATGCCGGGATGTCGCAATACGCGATCAACCACGTCGGTCATCTCGATCATGGTCTGTTCGACCTTCGCAACCGAATCGCCATCCTCAACTTCCAAATCAGCGCCCAATGCAGTGCCGTACACCGGAACATCTTTCGGCAATCGGTCCATCGCTGCCGGCGGGTCTTCGCCCGGCCGGACAGAGGAAGTCGTCTTTCCAAGCAGAAAGTCGACCGTGGTTGAAAGCGTGTTGGCGAGAGCCTGAAGTCGGTCACTGCTGGGCATCCGTCCGCGCCGCATGTCGCGGATCAGGTCAGGCTTGCCGGTAGCGTCCAATGACGCTTCCCGTTCCGTCAGTCGCTTTTGGGCGGCCAGTTCGCTTGCGCGAATCGCCACATCCTCTGGTTTCACTTTCATGCGGGCATTATCCCGCATTTTGACCCGCAATGTCGTGCGGGCAATTGCCCGTTGACATGTACGGGCAATTGCCCGCATAGGTGCGGCATGACATTGATCGAACGCCTGCTTGCGCTCGCCGAAATGTGGGCGCGCGAGAATGATCGAAGCCTTTCGAGGCTCGCCACGATCGTCGTCAATGACGGCAAGCTCTTTGACCGTATCGCGTCGGGCGGCAGCTGTACGGTCGCCACCTACGAGCGTCTGATCGCGCATCTATCCGACCCTTCGAACTGGGCGAAGCCCATGCCGGCGGCCGCAATGCGGTTGTTGGCCGGAGTGAGATCGCAGGTTGAGCAGGTGCCCGCATGAAGGTGCTTGTTCATAGCGTCGATCACTATCTTGCCGACAATCATTCCGCATCTGGAACGTCGTGCGACATTTCCAGTGGTGGCTTTGCATGACGCCCGCCCGGCAGCGCGCTTTGAAAGAGCGGTTTCGCGATCTGGTCGAGACGGTCGGTGGCGTCGATGCCGCCGCCGGCTTTTGTCGGCCGGGTAAGACGGCACTCGCGCAGCATTATTCCCTTTCGTCCGCTGACGCGGAGCGCTTTCCGCCGGCAGATGCGGTGATCGCGCTGGAGGCGGTTGCGGGCGACCCCATGGTCACGCGGTACATGGCGGCCGAGGCCGGATCGCTGTTGGTGCCGATGATGATCGACACGCTGGGGGCGGGCGACCTGCTGCGGTTGATGGCGTCAAAGTCGCGGGCTTCGACTGACCTGACCGAGCATCTGCTGGAGGCGCAGGCGGACGGCGAATTCGATCCGATCGAGGCGGGCGAAGCGCTTGAGAAAATGGATGATCTGCTGCGCGTGGCCGCGACGATGCGGGCCTTCTTTGCGCAGCGTGCGGGAGAGCAAGCATGAAGCGGTTGTTCCTGCCGGCGAGGGTGCCGAACGAGGGTGCGCGCCGTCTGGCGGCGTGGCTCCAGTCGGTGCCGGCGGTCCGGGCAATGCGGGCGATGGGTAATGCGGGCATTGATGCGGCAAAGGTCGACCGGCTGATTACCGGCGAACTGATTCCCGGTGCAGATGAACGCATGGCGATTACCCGTGCGACCGGCGACGCGGTGCTGATGCGCGACTGGACGATCGCGGCACGCGGCCACTGGGGCGACCCGGTGCCGGCGCGAACGATGCGGCGGGCGGCATGATGCATTTCGCCATCGCATCCCATCGCCCGATTGACGTGCTGGAGCCGCTGGCCGGTTTGACCGGGGCTTTCGCCTGCACGCCGAATGCGCTGTCGTCGTGGGCGATGGCAACCGGGGCCGGCGGCCGGTGCATCTATGCCCGCGCGACCCGGCTGAGCGGATCGCTGGCCGAGCGGGCGCGGCTGTTGTCACGCGGCGGCGCGGTCCAGATCAATCAGGCGCGCAATGAGCGCGACCGGACGCTGTTCGATTTCATTGCGACGCGGACGGCCAAGCCGGTGACGATACCGGCCATGGCGATCGACAAGGTCCCGGCGTTTGCGGTCGAGCTTCTCGACCTGCTGGAAAAGATGGCGGCCCGGCGGATGTCCTGTCCGACGAATGCCCAGCTTGCGGCAGCGCTGGGCGGGATGCCCGCGCAACGGGTGGCGGACGCCTTGAAGCAGCTGCGCGATGCCGGCCTGGTCGCGGTCGAGTTCGGCCGGATCGGCAATGACGGCGCACGGAACATCCGCATCGTCGGAACGGGAGAGACGCTATGCGCGGCGTGAAGGGTGCTGTGCTGAGCGGCGAAATCGACCGTTATTGCCTGCAACTGGGCATCACGAAGGCTGCGCTTTCGCGGGCAAGCGGTATTCCGGCACAGACGCTGAGCGGGTTGTCGCGGACGCAGGCGGTGCGATCGGAAACAGCGGCGGTGATCCGCAATTTCATTGCCGCCAATCCCGAATGCCTGCCGGATACCGTCGCGCCGAAGCGTGCGCGGGCAGTCGGTTTGGTGCCAGCCAAAGTGGCCAAGCGCGTCGCGCCGCCGCCGTTTCAGGCGACGCGGTCAGAATTGATCCTGACCGAATTGGTCAAGACTCCGAACGACCTGATCCGGCACGTCGCGGTGCGGTGGCCGGAAGTCTGGCAGGCGGTGCTGCTGCGGGCGCGGGCCGAAGAAAAGGTGCCGGGGGCGGTGTTGCTGGCCGCGATCGAGGGCGGGTTGGGGATCGAGGTGACTTGTGGCTGACGCGGCGGATCAGGCGGCGGTGCTGACCGATCAGCATCTGGCGCACAGCCTGCGCGCAGCGCGGGTGTCGGTGCCGGCCGGCGTGCCGGGGGAATGCGACCAATGCGGCGACGATTCGCCGCGGCTGATCGGCGGGCGTTGCGCGCCGTGTCGGGATGGGCGGCGATGACCGGCCTGTTCCCCGAACCCGCCATCGCGCCGGGATCGCCGGTCGGGCTTGGCGCGGCGATGGCCGGTGGGCGGGCGTCGCGGTCGATGACCGAGCGGCGCGGCAACGATTTCTATCCGACGCCTCCGGAGGTCACGCGCGCACTGATCGCGCGGGAGGCGCATAGCCTGCGTGCGGCGGCCAGCGGCGGTCCGGTGTGGGAGCCGTGCGGGCGGGGTGGGGCGATCGTCGCCGAGCTGCGCGCGGCGGGGTTCGATGTCGTCGCGACCGATCTGGTCGCCGATCCGGCGCATGATGTTCAGCAGCAGGATCTTCTGACGGTGCGCCGCCGCCTGGGGCGAGCCGTGGTAACGAACCCGCCGTTCGCGCTGGCGGAAGCGATGATCCGGCATCTGCTGGGCGACCTCGATGTCGCGTGGTGTGCGTTGGTCCTGAAGGCGACGTTCTGGCACGCCTCGACTCGCACGCCACTCTACCGGTTGCATCGGCCGCAGCGGGTCTATGCACTGAACTGGCGGCCGGACTTCCTGTCGATGGGCGCACCGACGATGGAGGTCGTGTGGTGTGTCTGGGATCGCAGCTGCGCGGCGCTGGGCACGCAATATGACGTGCTGGAGCCGGCGCGGGCGGTAGGGCTGTTCGACGCGCCCCCGTGATCCGCGCGCACGTCCGCGCTCTCCATTTTCTCCCTCTTCAAGGGTCAATCATCATGGTGCCTCAACGTGCCGATCTCGATGGGATTCGGCAGCGATACCCGCTTGGCCCGATCATCGGGAAGGTCGTGAAGCTACGGCGGACCGCGACGGGGTGGAAAGGGCTGTGCCCGTTCCATGCCGAGAAATCGCCGTCCTTCCACATCGACGACAATCGGCGGACCTATCATTGCTATGGCTGCGCCGCGCATGGATCGGTGTTCGACTGGGTAATGCACGTCGAAGGCTGCGACTTCGCGGAAGCGGTGCGAAGGCTCGACGATGGGCGCGATCTGGCCGCGCCGGCAGCGCCGGAACGGATCGAGCGGCAGGCGAGGGAAGCGACGCTGGTCGGGTCGTCGGTCGTCGGGCGGTGGCTGTGGCGAACGTCGGTGCCGGCGCGCGGTACGATCGTCGAAGCGTATCTGGCGTCGCGCGGACTGCGGCTCGACGGCATTCCTGGGGGGATCGACGCGCTGCGGTTCCATCCGCGCGCGGCGCATATCCCGTGGCGGATCGATGCGACGCCCGGCGACGTGCGGGTTCGCGCGCCGGCAATGATCGCCGGCATGGCGGACAGTGCCGGTGCGATCCGGGGCGTTCACGCCACCTATCTGCGGCGCGACGGGTCGGACAAGGCGGACCTGTCGCCAGCGCGGAAAATGTGGGGGCCGCTGACCGGTCATGCGGTGTGGCTGGCCGGGATGCCGACCAGCGAGCGCACGCATCCGTTGGTGTCGGGCGAAGGTATCGAAACGGTGTGGGGGTTCATCCAGCGCTGGGGCCGGCCGTGTCGGGCGGCGGCGGCGTTGAGCCTCGACAACCTGCAAGGCTTTCCGCT
>CAJYHD010000546.1 GCA_913773715.1 uncultured Sphingobium sp. | reverse complement strand
AGTTCAGACGTGTGCTCTTCCGATCTTTTCGCGCCCGCTACAGCCCCGCCGCCTGCAATTGCGCGCGCAGATTGGCGAGGACGGGTTGCGAGACGGTGGGGCGGGACGTCGCGGGCTTGCCCTTGCGCAGCCGCTCGCGGTCCTTTTCAGTCGGCTCCACCACGCGCACGCGGACGGCGGCATGCCCCATCGCACGGATGCCAAGCTCCTCCGCCGCGCCACGCGACAAATCGATGACGCGCCCTCGCCCGGAAAACGGTCCGCGATCGTTGACCCGCACCAGGATCGTGCGCCCGGTGTCGAGCGCCGTCACTTCGACATAGGATGGCAAGGGCAAGGTCGTATGCGCGCCCGTCACCCATTTAGCGCGAAATCGCTCGCCATTGGCGGTGCGGTTGCCGGATTCTGGTCCGTACCAGCTGGCATAGCCGAGCATGTCATAGGCTGGGTCGGCAGCGGGTGTGTAGGTGACGCCTCGTACGCTGTAGGGTTGGCCGATCCGCACCGGCATGTCGCGGACGGGTCGGTAACTTCCGCTGCCGCATGCGCTGAGTAGGGCCAGCAACGCTGTGCCGCCGGACAGGCGCATTCCCTTGTTTCGAATGATCATGCTGCGGTCCTACCGGGGCGGGTCCGACCGGTCGAGAGTAAGGGGCAAAAAAGAAAGGGGAGCGTGGCACCGTGTCCCCGCTTCCCTGCCTTCCTTCATGCACGGGCGGCACCGGCCGTGCCGGTCGATCGCCCTACTCTCCTCATAACTTTCCGGCCGCGACGCCAGAAACGGTCGAAGCTGACGCAGACCTTGGTAGGTCCACGCCCGCTATCAGTTGACCGCGTCCTTCAGGCCCTTGCCGGCCTTGAACTTGGGCTGAGAGGAGGCCTTGATCGTCATGGTTTCGCCGGTGCGCGGGTTACGGCCGGTGGACGCCTTGCGCTGCGAAACGGAGAAAGTGCCGAAGCCGACGAGACGCACTTCGTCGCCCTTCTTGAGAGCGCCGGAAATAGCGTCGAACACGCCTTCCACCGCCTTGGTAGCGTCATTCTTGCTGAGGCCGCTGGTCTCTGCGACCTGAGCGATGAGATCCTGCTTGTTCATGCCTTGGGAACCCCCTGATGCTGTTGGTTGGTCTTTAGGAATCGCGGCGTAGGGGGCGCAATAAGGCCCAGCTTCGTTACGCTGTCAAAGGGAAAGCGACGAAGACTTTACAGCCTGTGCTATTTTGCGACGCGGTAGCGAAGCCACGGAAGGGCGCGGATGATACCGCTCACCTTTCCGTGACCCCGTTCGTCAGTGACGAAGTGCCGGATCACCGTCACGGCCCGTGCCGTTGCTCGGCTGGGCGGCGAGGTCGTCCTCTTCGGTCCAAGTGATTGCTTCGGGCACCGTCATCAGCGCACGGGCCAGCACCTCGTCCACATGGGACACCGGCACGATCTCGAGGCCTTCCTTGATGTTGGCCGGAATTTCCGCCAGATCCTTCTCATTATCCTGCGGGATGAGGACGGTCTTGATGCCGCCGCGCAGCGCCGCGAGCAGCTTTTCCTTGAGGCCGCCGATCGGCAACACCCGGCCACGTAACGTCACTTCGCCGGTCATCGCCACATCCTTGTGGACGGGGATGCCGGTCAGCGTCGACACGATTGTCGTCACCATGCCAATGCCCGCCGACGGACCATCCTTGGGCACCGCTCCTTCGGGCAGGTGGATGTGGATGTCCTTGCGGTTAAAGAGGCTGGGCTTGATGCCATAGCCGGGTGAGCGCGCCTTCACGTATGAGAAGGCGGCCTGAACCGACTCGTTCATGACCTCGCCGAGTTTGCCCGTGGTCTTGATTTGACCCTTGCCGGGGACAGTCACCGCTTCGATCGTCAGCAACTCGCCGCCGACCTCGGTCCAGGCGAGACCCGTGACCGCACCGATCTGATGCTCGTCTTCGCCCACGCCGTGGCGGAATTTGCGGACGCCCGCGAAATCGGCGAGATTGTCGGGCGTGATCACGATCTTGTCGCTCTCGCTCTCCAATATCTTGCGCAGCGCCTTGCGGGCGAGACGCGCCACTTCGCGTTCCAGCGTGCGGACGCCCGCTTCGCGCGTGTAATAGCGGATAAGGTCGCGGATCGCCTCTTCAGTGACTTCGAACTCGCCATCCTTGAGGCCATGGGCGTCGATCTGCTTGGGCACCAAGTGCCGCTGTGCGATCTCGACCTTCTCGTCTTCGGTATAGCCTTCGAGCCGGATGATCTCCATACGGTCGAGCAAAGGCTGCGGCAGGTTGAGCGAGTTGGCCGTCGTCACGAACATCACGTCGGAAAGATCGACGTCGATCTCCAGATAATGGTCCTGGAACTTGCTGTTCTGTTCGGGGTCCAGCACTTCGAGCAGCGCTGACGCCGGATCGCCCCTGAAATCCTGACCAAGCTTGTCAATTTCGTCGAGCAGGAACAACGGGTTCATCGTGCCCGCCTTCTTCAAGTTCGACACGATCTTGCCCGGCAGCGAACCGATATAGGTTCGGCGATGGCCACGAATCTCGGCCTCGTCGCGAACGCCGCCCAGCGACTGGCGCACGAATTCACGCCCAGTCGCCTTGGCGATCGAGCGGCCGAGCGACGTCTTGCCGACGCCCGGCGGGCCGACGAGACACAGGATCGGTCCCTTCAGCTTGTTGGTGCGGGCCTGAACCGCGAGATACTCTATGATCCGGTCCTTGACCTTCTCCAACGCGAAATGATCCTCGTCGAGGATGTCCTGCGCTTTCTTGAGGTCGGTCTTGACCTTGCCCTTCTTGCCCCAGGGCAAGCCGAGCAGCACGTCGAGATAATTGCGCACGACCGTCGCTTCGGCTGACATGGGCTGCATGCCCTTGAGCTTCTTCAGCTCCGCCGTCGCCTTGGCGCGCGCTTCCTTGCTGAGCTTGGTCTTGGCGACCTTTTCGGTCAGCTCGGCGAGTTCGTCGCCTTCCTCACCCTCGCCATTGCCCAGTTCGCGCTGGATCGCCTTCAACTGTTCGTTGAGATAATATTCGCGCTGGGTCTTCTCCATCTGTCGCTTCACGCGGCCACGGATCTTCTTTTCGACCTGCAACACGCCAAGCTCGCCCTCCATGAAGGCGAAGACCATTTCCAGCCGCTTGACCGGATCGGCCTCGACCAACAGCGACTGCTTGTCCGATACCTTGACGTTGATGTTGGCGGCGACCGCGTCGGCGAGCTTGCCCGCATCCTCGATCTCGCGCAGTTGCACGGGGGTTTCGGCGGGCAGCTTCTTGTTGAGCTTGGCGTAATTTTCGAACTGCTCGGCAACCGAGCGCATCAGCGCCGCGGCTTCCGGCCCCTCGGCGGCTATGTCCTCTACGGAATCGACCTCCGCCACCAGATGCGTGCCGCTCCCGTCCATCGACATCAACTGCGCGCGGTGTTTGCCTTCCACGAGGACGCGAACGGTACCGTCGGGCAGCTTCAGCAATTGCAGCACGACCGCGACGACGCCGGTGTCGTACAGCGCGTCCCGACCCGGATCATCCTCCGCCGGGTCAAGCTGCGAGACGAGGAAGATTTCTTTGTTGCCCTCCATCGCCGCTTCGAGCGCGGCGACGCTCTTGTCGCGGCCGACGAACAACGGGACGATCATCTGCGGGAAGACCACGATGTCGCGCAGGGGCAGAAGGGGATATTGCACAGTCTTTCACACTCCGGGGCCATATATGAGACCGGCCCTGTCATTCGGTTCGTCCCCTTTATGGGGACGTCCGGCGCTGCAATCAATTGCAGTCGTTACGCCGCGCGGCATGAACGCGCGATGATCGGCGATACGTTGTGCCGTTCCGACACGGCACGATCACACCATGTGCCGTTTCAGAACGGCAGCTTGAAACCCGGAGGCAGCGGCAGGCCCGCCGTCATCTTGCCCATTTCGGCATTGGACACTTCGTCCGCCTTCTTGCGCGCATCATTGAATGCGGCGGTGACGAGGTCTTCGAGAATCTGCTTTTCGGAAGGGACGAGCAGGCTATCGTCGATCGACACGCCCGTGATGCGTCCCTTGGCAGATGCCTTCACCTTTACGAGGCCGCCCCCAGCGATACCCTCGACCTCCAGCTTGTCGAGATTGTCCTGCGCCCGCTGCAATTCTTCCTGCACGCGGCTCGCCATGCCCAGTATTTCGTTCAAGTCTTTCATGCGTTTGCGCTCCATGGTTCGGGTCGGTCGCTATCGACCAACTCCGCATGAGGAAAGGCGTTCAACGCCGCCTTTACCACCGGTGTTTCCTTGACGTTTGCCCGCTCGGCGTCTTTCGTCGCCTCTTCCTGCTGTTGCAGGGTCGGCTGCACATCGCCTTCCGCCGCGCTGATCTTCCAAGCGACGCCGGTTTTCTCCCGCAGTACCGTAGCGAGTTCGCGATAAAAATCGCCGCCCGCATAGGGGCTGGTCAGGCGCAGGCTGATGGTTGGTGGGTCGAAGACGTCGACCGCGCCGCAGTCATGCAGATGTCCGGCGAGCCGCGCCTGATTGGCGTTGTGGACGAGGTTGACCACGTCAGCGAGCGTCTTTGGCAGGCTGGCGCTCGGCGCGGGTTCAGGCGCGGCCGGGGGCGATGCAGCCGCAGGCGTAGCTGTCGCACTCGGACCGCCTTCGCGCAGTATCCGCGCGAGTTCGCTGGGATCGGGCAAAGTCGCGGCGTGCATCACACGCAACAGCGCCATCTCGCAGCTTTCGATCGGCAGGACGGCATTCGCCACCTCGTCATGCCCCTTGAGCAGCAATTGCCACAGGCGGTGAAGCGGCGCGAAGCCAAGCTGCGACGCCCAGTCGGCCAGCGCCTCGCGCTCTTCCGCCGACTGGCCGGGGCTGGCGATATCGCGTCCCGCCTTCTGCAAGGTCACGGCATGGACCAGTTCCATGAGGCCGCGCATCAGCGACAGCGGCTCGACGCCGAGCGCATATTGATCACGGACCGCGCTCAGCAGCGCCGCCGTATCGCCAGCGAGTAGCAGCGCGAGCAGCCGTCGGGTCGATCCGCGATCCGACAGCCCCAACATGTCGCGCACCTGGTTCGCGGTAACGAGCGGCGCACCCTCCCCCATCTCCGCATGCGAAATGGCCTGGTCGAGTATGGAAAGGCCGTCACGCGCCGATCCTTCCGCCGCCTGCGCGATCAGCGCCAGCGCGTCCGCCTCGGCAGCGACTTGCTCGGCCTCCACCACATGGGCGAAATGCTCGGCGAGAAGTTCGGCGGGAATGCGGCGCAGGTCGAAGCGCTGGCAGCGCGACAATACCGTCACCGGCACCTTGTTCACCTCGGTCGTGGCGAACAGGAATTTGACGTGCGCGGGTGGCTCCTCGAGCGTCTTCAACAGCGCGTTGAAGGCGTTCTTGGACAGCATGTGGACTTCGTCGATGATGTAGATCTTGTAGCGCGCCGACACGGCGGCATAGCGCACCGCCTCGATAATCTCGCGCACGTCGTCGACGCCGGTGTGGCTGGCGGCGTCCATCTCGACCACGTCGATATGCCGTCCTTCGGCGATCGCGACGCAGGGTTCGCATACGCCGCACGGGTCGATCGTCGGACCGCCCTGCCCATCGGGGCCGATGCAGTTCAGAGCCTTGGCGATCAGCCGCGCAGTTGAGGTCTTGCCCACGCCGCGCACGCCCGTCATCAGGAAGGCATGCGCCAGCCGCCCGCGCCGGATCGCGTTGCCCAGCGTCTGGACCATCGCATCCTGCCCGATCAGTTCGCGAAAGCTGCGCGGACGATATTTGCGCGCGAGGACGCGATAGGGCTGCGGGGAATCGGACATGATGCTGTCCTACCTGTTCGGGCAGACATTGTCGAAGCCGGATGCGGACCCGGAACGAACATGCAGAGGATGGAAGGTGGGAGCCGAAACGACCCGTGACGAAATCACTGTGGCTGCTTCCGTCAGGACCTGACCCGGTTCGCGACGATCACGTCCGCCCGACTCCCGGCGCGGCATATGGCGAAGAGCGGGTGGGATGGCAAGGGGTCAGGTGACAATGGGTCCGCTCTGAATACCGAGAGAGGAAGAATGTCACTCCACGCCACTCTTCTGAATCTTGCCCGCGAAGCTCAACGCAGCCCGCGCCGTTTCCGCGATCGCCGCTTCCGCTGCCTTCTGGTCCACGATCGGACGGTCTAGGTAGATGGCGAGGATATATTCTTCCCCGGTCGGCGACTTGACGAGCGCAACGTCATTATAGGCGGTGCCGCAGCTTCCGGTCTTGCTGCCCGATGTCCAGCCTTCCGGCAGGCCCGCCTTGATCCGCTTGTCTCCGGTCGTGCTGGCGTTCAGCCAGCCGCGCAGTTTCGATGCGCTTTCGGGCTTCATGTCGGTGAAGATCAGCCGCGCCATCAGGCTTGCGATCGCCGCCGGGCTGGTCGTGTCACGCTCGTCG
>CAJYHD010000545.1 GCA_913773715.1 uncultured Sphingobium sp. | reverse complement strand
GATGGTGCGGTTCTCTCGCCGATGCCGGGTCGTATCATTGCCGTTGCAGTCGCCACCGGTGAGGTCGTGACCAAGGGACAGAAACTGCTGACGCTCGAAGCCATGAAGATGGAGTACAGTTTGGTTGCGCCTCTTGACGGCAAGATCGCCGAGTTCAACGCCAGCGAGGGCGCGCAGGTCAGCGAGGGTACACTGCTGGTCAGGATCGAACAGGTGGAGGCGGGCTGATGGCGGGTAAACTCTTCGATCAGTGGCGTGTTGGCGAAACGCTGGTTCATGACATACGCCGTACGGTGACGGAAACGGACAATCTGCTCTTCTCCTGCATGACCCATAATCCGCAGCCGCTGCATATCGACGCGGAAGTGGCAAGAGCGAGCGAATTTGGCCAGATTCTCGTCAACGGCACTTTCACCTTCGCTCTGATGATCGGCCTTTCTGTTGCCGATACCACGCTGGGTACGCTCGTCGCCAATCTTGGCTATGACAAGCTGGTGCACCCCAGGCCCGTCGCGATTGGCGACACGCTGCGCGCGGAAACAGAAGTTACGGACTTGAAGCCCAGCAAGTCGCGTCCCGGATTCGGCATCGTCACCTTCACACACCGGCTGATCAACCAGCGCGACGAGGTGGTGTGCCAATGCCTGCGTATGGCGCTCATCAGGGGTAGCGGGGGCGCAGCGTGAGGCTGCGCTCGCTCCTCTTCGTCCCCGCGGACCGGTCGGAGCGTTTTGCCAAGGCGGCAGCGAGCGGCGCTGATGCGCTGATCCTGGACCTCGAGGACTCGGTGGCAACGGAGAAAAAAGATGCGGGCCGGGCCGCCATCGCAGAGTGGCTAGCTGGCGATCGAGCCGGCGTGACGACCTTCGTGCGCGTCAATCCACTCGATGGCGGCTTGACGCAGGCCGATCTCGACGCCGTCCTTCCCGGCAGGCCGGACGGCATCGTGCTGCCCAAGGCGGAAGGCGCTGCGACTGTCGAGACACTGTTGGCGATGCTGAGTGGCATGGATATACCTGTCCTGCCAATCGCGACTGAAACCGCCGCCGCGATCTTCCAGCTATCAAGCTATGGGGCGGTTTCGCGGCATTTGGCCGGCCTGACATGGGGCGCGGAAGATCTTCCCGCTGCGATCGGCGCTGCCACCTCACGCGAATCGGATGGCAGCTACACCTCGCCGTATGAAATGGTACGCAACCTCGCGCTTTTTGCGGCCCACGCGGCCGCAACCGCACCTATCGAAACTGTATTTCCGCGTATCGATGCGCCCGAAGCGCTTGCGGCCTATGTCGCCCGGGCGCGACGCGACGGTTTTACCGGCATGATGGCCATCCATCCGGCTCAGGTCGCCCCCATCAATGCAGGATTTACGCCCACGGATGCGGAGATCGCCCATGCGCAGGCGGTGATCGAGGCCTTCGCCGCCAATCCCGGTGTCGGTGCGCTGAAGCTGGATGGCAGGATGATCGATCGCCCGCATCTGGTGCAGGCGCGGCGGATAGCCAGCATGGGGACATGATGAGCTAGACCTACAAGAAGCTGCAGTTCGAGCGTGATGGCGCGATCGTCCTCATTACATTGTGCAGGCCGGACGCAGGCAAGGCGATCGACTTTGCCATGTCGCGAGATTCGATGCAGACGGCAATCCTATGTGATCGGGACAGTGACATCCGCGCGGTTCTGCTCCGCTCCGACGGCAAGCTTTTTTGCGCTGGGGGCGATATCGGTGCCTTTGCCGGGGCAGGGGACAAGACGCTGGATCTCATACCAGAAGAGACAGCCTATCTGCATGCGGCGGTTGCGCGGCTCGCACGCATGGACAAGCCACTGATCATCGCGATCAAAGGATTTGCGGCAGGCGCTGGTTTCAGCCTTGCGGTCTTGGGTATCTTCCTTGCTGGCGAAGCGGCTCGTTTTCGACTATCTCTTCTCCCCCTGATCGATACGATGCGGACCGGGTTCAGTGAGGAATGACATGGAGTCTCTCGTCCGGGATGCTTGGTTCCGACGCCACATAACCCAACGCGATCGTGCTCCCCAAATAGAGCGCCAATGCGATGACGCGCCAAGACCTATTCCATATGTCTGGAGCGCGATTGCTGCATCACATAATGCTGCTCAAGTTCAACAATGGCGCCAGCAGAATGATGCAGTATCCGACCGCAAGTCGCGCCGGGTTGGTGAGGTTTGAAACCCTGATACCGGTGTAATCTTCCAAGATATGCATGGTCCTTCTCCTGTCTTTCCAGATCAAAGGAAATCAATAAACAGCTTGAGATTGAGAAAGATGATAATCGCGGATATCGCCCAAGCGATTGTTTTTGTTCGAGCGCCGTTCACAAAGCCACCCATCAATTTTTGACTGCTGGTGAACCTCACCAGCGGAACGACTGCGAAGGATAATTGCAGGCTCAGTACGACCTGGCTCAAGATCAGCAGCTTCATCATGCCGTCCGATCCGTAGAGGCTCGCCACGACGACTGCCGGAACGATCGCGAGGAGCCTTGTTGTGAGGCGGCGCATCCAAGGGGACAGCTTCAGATCGACGAAACCCTCCATCACGATTTGCCCCGCCAATGTCGCGGTAACCGTCGAGTTCTGGCCTGACGCCAGTAAGGCGGTGGCAAACAGAGCGCTGGCACCCGCTGCACCCAAAACGGGCGTAAGAAGGTCGTATGCTTGATGGATGTCGGCCACATCTGTGCGTACCGCGGCATGGAACGCGGAGGCTGCGAGGATCAGGATCGCCGCATTGATGAAGAAGGCGAAGCCCAGCGCCACCGTACTATCGATTGTGGCGAAGCGGATTGCTTAGCGAATGCCGTTTCGGGTCCTTTCGAACCAGCGGGTCTGCACGAGAGACGAGTGCAGATAGAGATTGTGCGGCATCACCGTCGCCATCAGGTTGGAAAAGAGGATGGCCAACAGCAGCGTGTAACCGAAACGGGATCCACCCGCGATGTCGGTCGCCCACTTTCCCGGATCCATGTAGCCGACCGCCACAAGATAACCGGGGCCAGCGAAAGCGCCGAGCTTTCTCCAAAACTGCCCCACCCCGCCGGGTACGCTGACCGACCGATGCGACTCCGGCAGGCTCGGTTGATATCCTGTCATAACCGGTTCGATGTAGGTTTCGGCGGCTGGCGGTGATGGGGACATGGCTTGCTCCTCACTCTTATTTCGTCCTTTAGTTGGCAGCGCTGGTCTTGATGTTGCCGTTCAGACCCTGAGGAAAGAAGCCGCCCGCGCTCTCTGGCGGTCCTGTCGAGATAGACGATGTTGAGGACTTGGTCGGTGCTTTGGCTGCAGGCGATGCCGCCCTTGTCGGCTGGTACGATTTTCGACATTCCGCTGGCGAGGCTGATGCCCTGATCGAGATCGCTTGGGCCATCGGAATTTGAAGCAATATCAACAAGAATGAGCCGTGCGTGCTGGAGATCAGGGATCGCGCGCCGCAGGATACTGGCGTCGATCCTACCGCGCCGAAGGAACTCGCTCGATGTGCTTGGCCTCTTTGGCGCATCGAGCGGCGTCGTGGCGACGGCGCCGGTCCGGCCAGCGCGACTCTAGTCGATCAAAATGTAGCCGACGTTGTTCCTGACCTGAATACGCGTTCCATAAGGCGATGAAAGTCGCTTCAGGCGCTCAAGAATGCGTGCCGATACAACCGGATCGGCAAGGTGGGGGATGCCCTTGCCGGCGCCTGTCGCATTGACCCCCAGATCGATAGGGTGCAGCCGGATTTCGGCGAGCCTGCCGTCGCGGAAATGGCTGACCGCGATCACCGTCTCATAAAGGTTGGGGTCGGAAAATTCCTTGGCATTGCGCGCCTGGAGCAACTCGGGCGTGGTGACCGTCCCCGGCTCGACGCCAAACTGATCATACATGTCGGCGGGAACATCATCGAGCGAATTGTTCATCATCGCGAAGTTGCCGAGCGAATAGAAGATCGGCTTGCCCTTGTAGATCTCGATCCCGCGCAACTGATGCGGACCATGACCGACATAGACGTCCGCGCCTGCATCGATCACTTGATGCGCGAGCGGCTGGGCGAAGTTGGCTGTGATCTGGCTGGCATTGCCGGGTTCGTGATTGTGCAGCGAAAAAACCACGAAATTGCCGTTCTGCTTCGCCTGGCGGACCGCGAGCAGATTGGCGCCGACATCCTTGGCGTTGAGATCATATTCGATCTTCATCGGCACGGCGGGATTGGTGGTCGCGCGAAACTCGCGGCCCCTCATCTTGATAGGCGCGCCCGATTTGGTCCCGGCGAGGCGGGCGATCGTGGCGAGGTCAGCGTCGGACACCAGCCCGATTTCCGTGCTGCGGATCGTGTTCGCGCCGCCGCGTCCCGGTACCTTGCCCAGCGGATCGGCGGCTGGGGTCATGGGCGTGAAGGTGGTGGTCGCCGACACGAGGCCGACGCGACCCGACGGGCCGTCATAATAAGCGGGCGCGCGCGCTGCCGTCATATTGCGACCAGTCCCGGCATGCACCAGATGTGCGGCGTCCAGCAGGTCGAGCGTGTCCATCATACCCTCGACGCCCCAGTCGGTGGTGTGATTGTTCGCATGGCCGACGATGTCGATCCCCATTTTGCTGACGTCGGCGGGAACGGCGGGGTCGGCCAGCATCCACGTGCCGCCCGATTCTGCCTGGGGCGATCCCTTGAAGCTGTTGAGGTCGAGTGCCGTTGTCTCGAAATTGCCGAATGTGACATCCGCCGCACGAAGGATGCGCAGCATGTCGGGTGACTGTTTTTCCATCGTCGCCAGCATCGGGCGCAGATAAATGAGGTCTCCGACCGCCGCGAAACTGAAGTCGCCAGCGACCGGCGTGCTCGGCACGGATGTGGGGGCCAGCTTGCCGCCGCTTTCCTCTTCCTCCGCCTGGGCAGGCGAGAGGGTCGAAAGGATGGCGGCAGTTCCCACGCACAAAAGGATACGGAGCGGACGACGGGCAAGGCGAGCGGACATTTTGGTAATTCCCCAGGGCTGGCCGATCAACGGCAGATGTAGGGAGTCTAGCCTGCGCGGCTGACAGGAACCTGTCGCAACGATCCGGCGCCGTCAGGCAGGCGCAGGCCGAAAACGGACGAGGACGCACAACCCTTTGCCAGAGCGGCCGTCCAGCAGTTCGATCGTTGCCCCCAACCGATCCGCGAGAGCGCGGGCAATCGGCAAGCCAAGCCCGGTGCCGGGTGCATCCGATCGCGCTGCTATGCGATAGAAGCGATCCCAGACCTTGGTGCGATATTCTTCGGCAATGCCGGGGCCATTGTCGTCGATTTCGACCATGGCGTAGTCATCCTCTTTCCAGACGCTGACCAGCACCGCGCCGTCGGCGTCATTGTAGCGGATTGCGTTGTCGAGCAAATTGCCCAGAAGTTCGCCGGCCAGCGCAGGCTGGCCCAATGCCATGATCACGCCCGACGATCGCTGGTCGAACCCGATGTCCATGGTGGCAGGAGCCACCGCCACGCGATCGCCGGTCACGCTGGCTGCAAGCTCGGCAAGGTCGAACGGACGCAACTGCATGTCCCCCTGATCCTCGCTGCGCGCGAGGGCAATGAGTTGCTTCAATAGCATCTCCAGCGTGTCGATGGCGTGGGGGATATCCTGAAGCGCCGCCTCTCCTTGCGGCGAGAGTGGGCCATAGCGATCGAGTACGTCGAGGTGAACGCGCGCAACGGCAAGCGGCGTGCGCATCTGGTGCGAGGCATTGGACGTGAACTGGCGCAGCGAATTGCTGGCCTTTTCAAGACGGCTCATCAGGCCGTTGAAAGCGGCGACGAAGGGGCGAATTTCCGCAGGATCGGCGTTGCTGCTCGTCAGGCGGAAGGCGGGCGAGGCGTCGCTCTGCGCGCTTTCGACCTGCCGCGTAAAGTCGGACAGGGGGCGCAGACCCCATCGGATGGCCCACCAGAACAGGATCGCGGTTAACGCCAGCACGACCAGGCCGACGAGCAGGACGCGAAGCGAGAAGCGCTGCTCATAGGCGATGCGGTCATCGACATAGTCGGCGATCTGGATGGCGATA
>CAJYHD010000544.1 GCA_913773715.1 uncultured Sphingobium sp. | reverse complement strand
GCCCGGCGCTTGGGGCGTCCGATCGTGTTCTTCGATCCTGCCCAACGTGATGGCGGGACGCCTGAATTGATCATCATCTCCAACAGTCCCGACACGATAGCGGATAACCGCGACTTCGCTCTGCATTGGCACTCGGACGGGTCCTACGAGAATCCGCCGGCAAGCATCACGACGCTGTATGCAGTAGAGGCACCAGCCAGCGGCAATGAAACGCTGTTTTGCGACATGGTCGCGGCTTACGATGCGCTCGACGATGTGATGAAAGCTCGGCTTGAGGGACTGATCGTCGTGCATGGAAAAGGCGACAAGCGGCTCATGGCGGATGGTGAGTATCGCGGTCGGGCGAACGTGCCCTCATTGCCGCAGGTCCATCATCCCTTGGTCCGGCAGCACCCCGTAACCGGCGAGAAGCTGCTTTATGCACCGGCTGGCTCAGCCGCCGGCATCGTTGGCATGGCCGAGGACGAGGCCATCGATCTGCTGAGGGAAGTGAAGCGGCACGCGACCAGTCACCGCTTTCGGGCAGAAGGCGCAGCGCGGACGCACGGCCTGCTGATCTGGGACAATTTTGCAGTACTGCATTCGGCAACGCCCACCAACTACAGCGACAAGGACGGCGAACGGCGGCTGATCTATCGCATCAGTACCCGCGACATTCCCCAGATGGCCGATTTGGCGGAGGCTTGAGGAATGAACCAGACTATGCTGACAAAGGTGTCCTTGGAAGGGAAGACCGCCGTGGTTACCGGCGGCGGCGCAGGCATAGGCCGGGGCATAGCCAGAGCTCTGGCGAGAGCGGGCGCTGCTGTGGTGATCGGCGAAGTCGAGCCCGAACGCGCGCAGGAAGTCGTCGCGACAATTGCCGCCGAAGGCGGACTGGCCGAAGCGGTGACTATGGATGCAATGGACAGCGATCAGGTCCGCGGACTGGTCGAAGCTGCAGATCGCAGCTTTGGCAGGGTGGATATCCTTGTCAACAATGTCGGCGGCACCTCACTGCGACCCTTTCTTGAACAGAGCGAGCGGAGCTGGCGGCGACATATCGACCTGAACCTGATCAGCCTCCTCGCAGCGACCTCTGCGGCTGCTCCGGTCATGATCCGAGGCGGAAGAGGCGGTTCGATCATAAACGTCAGCAGCATCGAGGCATCGCGCGCTGCACCAAATTTCGCTGTTTACGCGGCCTGCAAGGCGGGGATGGAGAACTTCACCCGGACCATGGCGCTGGAGTTGTCCGAACATGGCATCCGGGTGAACGCCATCGCTCCTGATCACACACTTACTCCCGGAATAATGGGCAATCGCAAGGGGCCGGTCGATCCGGCAACCTGGCGCCAACGCTCCGAGGCGGAGGTGGACGGTCTGCTGCGCATCATCCCGTTGGCCCGTGAAGGAACCGAAGAAGAGTGCGGCGACGCCGCCGTGTTCCTGGCGTGCGATCTGTCCGCTTACGTTACGGGCGTCGTGCTGCCTGTCGATGGGGGCACGTCTGCTTCTTTCGGCTGGATGCGGAACCGTGATGGCCTGTGGACCCTGACCGAAGATTTCGATCCCCGGATGGGCGGATGATCTGCGGCGACAACTTTGACACGGTCTGACGGACTAATGGCCCGAGACGGAACTTGACAATATGTCAAATATACTCGCTTGTTGGCGTGTGGGCAAAAATTCGTCCGTGTCAAAATTCTTTTTGACGGGATGACCGAAGAGACAGAGTTGGGAGAGTTATGATGAGCCTTGTCATGAAGGGCGTTCGTGTCCTGGAAGTAGCCCAGTTTACCTTTGTTCCGGCTGCTGGCGGTGTGCTGACGGACTGGGGCGCCTAAGTCCTCAAGATCGAGCATCCCGAGCGCGGAGATGCACAGCGCGGTCTCAAGGTGTTGCAGCGCTGGGCGGTGAACCCGTTGCGCGCCACGACCATGCATCATCCCAATCGCGGCAAGAAAAGCATCGGGATCGACATCGCCACGGAAGAGGGCGTGGAACTGCTGTACCAGCTCGCGGCAACCTGCGACGTGTTCCTGACGAACTTCCTGCCCTCTGCCCGACAAAAGCTCAAAATCGATGTGGAGCACATCCGCAAGGCCAATCCGAACATCATTTATGTTCGTGGTTCGGCGCTGGGCGACAAAGGGCCGGAACGCAACAATGGCGGTTTCGATGCCAGCGCGTTCTGGGCGCGGGGCGGTTCCGCCACTTTGGTAACTCCCGTCGAACTCGATGCTCCACTCCAGATGCCAGGGCCTGCTTATGGTGATACGATCGGAGCCATGTTCATCGCTGGAGGCATTTCGGCCGCGCTTTTCCATCGCGAGCGGACCGGCGAAGCGACGGAAGTCGATGTTTCACTCCTGTCATCGGGCATCTGGGCCACCGCGATGAGCACCGACGTGGCGATGGAATTGGGGGCCGTGCCCTTCACCAACCCGCTGCCGGTGAACGGCAAGGTCGTCGAAGGCACCCGCAATCCGTTCATGGGTGTCTATGCGACACAGGATCGCCGCATGATCAACCTGACGGTTCTTCAGCCCGGACCATATATGAGGGATACCTTTGAACACCTAGATCTGGCGCACCTGCTGGAGGATCCGCGCTTCTCAACGGTCGAGGCGCTGATGGACAACGCCGAACTGTGCGTTCCCTATATAGTCGAGGCCATCGGGTCCCAGCCGCTCAGCTACTGGAAGGAGCGCTTGAAAACGATGCGCGGGCAGTGGGCCGTCTATCAGACTCCGTTG
>CAJYHD010000543.1 GCA_913773715.1 uncultured Sphingobium sp. | reverse complement strand
GCCATTTCATCCTGCAAAGTGGCAAGGTCATCCGGCGCAACCTGATGCTTCCGCGCAAGGCCGCGCAGGTCGAACAGCCGCGTTTCGATGGTGTCGAGCCGGGCCGGATCGAAGCTCAACGCCTCGGCGGCTTCGGCCAGCCGGTCCTCCGCCTCCCCCGCTTCGACAACGGCACGGTCCAGTGCTTCGAGTACGGCCGACAGTAAGGGTTCTTCCGATGCGATGCGGTCCAGCCGCCGCGCCGCCTGACGCAATTGCGCTAGGCCACCGTCCGACCCCGTCAGGCAATCACCGATCGCCGAAAGATCGTCAGACAGCCGCGCGCCCTTCTGCATCGTCGCGCGCTCACTGGCTAGCGTCTCCTCCTCGCCAGGCTCAGGCGCGAACTTGCGCAGTTCCTCGACCGCGTGGCTTAAATAATCCCGATCGCGTGCAGCGTTTTCCACGCTTGCGCGCGCTTCGGCAAGTTGCGCCGTGCTTTCCTGCCAAGCCGCGTAAGCTGCGCTGACTCCACTCGCAGCGCATCGGCCGTAGGCGTCAAGCAATGCGCGATGCCCTCTTGGATTGAGCAGACCGCGATCGTCGTGCTGCCCGTGAATTTCGACCAGCGACCCACCGACATCGCGCAACAGCGCTGCGGAACAGGGCTGATCGTTCAGAAAGGCCCGACTGCCGCCGTCTGCCTTCAGTGTCCGGCGAATGATGAGCGGCTCGCCCGGTTCCAGATCGATGCCATTGTCGGCAAGCAATGCGGCAAGTCGATGCCCTGGAACGGGCGCATCGAAGGTTGCGGTGACGCTGGCCTGCGCTTCGCCCGCACGCACCAGACCACTGTCGGCGCGCGCACCCAGCGCCAGTCCCAGGGAGTCGAGCAGGATCGATTTGCCCGCACCCGTTTCACCGGTCAGCACCGACAGACCACCACCGAATTCGAGGTCCAGCGCCTCGATCAGCACGACATTGCGGATGGCGAGTGCCGTCAACATGTCGCGCTTCTACCCTTCAACGGACAAAAGGGGAACATGGAAAGCGGCCCTCAAGCCTTGGGCGGATGTTCCCGCATCAGCTTGAACGACCGCTCATACCATTTCGAACCAGGATAGTTGCGGCCGAGCACGGCGGCGGCCTTCTGCGCTTCGTCGGGAATACCAAGCGACAAGTAGGATTCCACCAGACGCTCTAGCGCTTCGGGCGTGTGCGTCGTCGTCTGATATTTGTCGACGACGGACCGGAAGCGCAGCGTCGCCGCCAGCCATTGCCCGCGACGCTGATAAAAACGACCGATCTCCATTTCCTTGCCGGCCAAGTGATCGTTGACGAGGTCGATCTTCAGCCTCGCGTCTGCGGCATAACGCGTGTCGGGATAACGGCGGATGAGTTCGCCCAGCGCGTCCAGCGCCTGCTGCGTAATTTTCTGGTCCCGTGTCACATCCGCAATTTGCTCGTAATAGCAGAGCGCGATTAGATAATAGGCGTAGGGCGCGTCCTTGTTGCCGGTATGGATCGACAGGAACCGCTGCGACGCCGAAATGGATTCGGGGTAGTCGCGGTTCATGTAATAGCTGAATGCCGACATGAGCTGCGCGCGCCGCGCCCAAGGTGAATAGGGATGCTGACGCTCCACCTCGTCGAACAGGGCGGCGGCGAGTTTGTATTGGCCGCGATCCAGCCGTTCCTTGCCGCTGTTGTACAGCGTCGATACGTCGCGGGCGACATATTGAGTGTCGGTCTTGTTCTTCGACGTCGCGCACCCGGCAAGCAGGCTGGCAAGAAGGATCGGGGCGGTCGCCGCGCCGATGCGCGTCACGGTTTTCGTCAACATGGCCGGGTCATAGCCGAGCAGATCGCCCTCGCCAAGCGGCAGAATGGCGCGCGATCAACAGGCACTACGATTGGGAAGCTCAAGTCGTGCGATGGTCCCGCCACGTGGATCGGGCTGAAGCGAAAAGCATCCGCCCAGTTGCGCTGCCAGCGCATGCGCGATCCGAAGCCCAAGCGATTCGCCGTGACCGATCTCGAAGTCGGTCGCCACGCCTCTACCATCATCGCTTACCTTAAGGACCAGCAAACCATCCGTAGTTTCGAGCACGACCGTGATGCGTCCGGGAGCATCGGGCAATCCATGTTCGATCGCGTTGCTGACCGCCTCCGCTACGATCAGCGCGACCGGCACCGTGATATTGGGGTCGAGCGTCAAACCGGCAGGCGCATCGACGCTGATGCTGATATCCTCACGACCGCTCGCTTCCATGATGTCGGTGGAAAGCGTGTAGAGGAAAGTCCGCATATCCTGCCCCGCCCCGGAAGGGTCGTAAAGCGCGCGGCTGATCCGCCCGACCAGCGCCAGGCGACCCGAGGCATCATCCAGAGCGCGGCGGGCAACGTCATGGTCGATATGGCGGCGCTGCAACGCCAGCATGGCGGCGACGACCTGAAGATTGTTGGATACGCGATGCTGAAGTTCGTGGAACAGCAGTTCATGCGTTTGCGCAAGGCCCGCGCTCCTCTCCCGCTCAAGCGCCAGATGGTAATTTGCCCGCTGCATGAAGTGGATCAGCAGGATGTCGATCACCACTACGCCTGTGTAGAAACTCATTGCCATCAGGACACCGGGCGTCACGACAAGCGCGCCGAATGGCGGGATGAAGAAAAACCAGGCTAGGAAACCGCATATCACCGCAGCGAAGATGCCTTGCCGGACACCGAACAGGAAGGACGACAAAATGACGGCCGGAAAGAAGCTGACGAACGGATAGCCATCGGGCAGGAAACTCGCCGCCCAATAGCGCAACAGAAAACCCGCGCCGCAAAACAACAATGTCAGAAGATAAGTAATTACTGGTTGGTCGAAGGAAAGCGGCAGGCGCTCGACAAAACGCTCTCTGGCCTGCTGCATGACGTTCCCCGCGTGAAGACGTTACACTAGCAGAACTTCGCGGCCATGCTTTGATGTAGATCAATCAATCGAGCCTCAACCAAAAAGGGCGCCCGGAACTCCCGGACGCCCTTTTTATGTTACGCACCTCGGGGGTGCGGCCGATTAGTCCTGCGTCAAAAAGTCGGGCAGGCCAGCGTTCGAGCCATCGTCGTCGCCGCCCTTGCCGCCTTCGTTGCGCGGGCCACGATCACGACGCGGGCCGCGATCGCCGCCACGGTCACCACCGCGACCGCCACGATCACCGCCGTCACGACGGGGACCGCGACCACGATCGCCGCGACCTTCGCCTCGATCACCGCGCGGTTCACGCGGTTCGCGAGCGGGGCGCGTGTCTTCCAGTTCCTCGCCGGTTTCCTGATCGACGACGCGCATCGACAGACGAACCTTGCCGCGCGGATCGATCTCGAGAACCTTGACCTTCACTTCCTGGCCTTCGGACACGACATCGGTCGGCTTTTCCACGCGCTCATTCTTCATTTCGGAGACATGGACGAGACCGTCCTTGCCGCCCATGAAATTCACGAAGGCGCCGAAATCGACGATGTTGACGACCTTGCCGGTGTAGATCTTGCCGACCTCCGCTTCCTCGACGATGCCGAGGATCCACTTCTTGGCGGCTTCGATCTGAGCGATGTCGGACGACGAAATCTTGATGATGCCCTCGTCGTCGATATCGACCTTAGCGCCGGTTTCCGCGACGATCTCGCGGATGACCTTGCCGCCCGTGCCGATGACGTCGCGGATCTTCGACTTGTCGATCTGGATCGTCTCGATGCGCGGCGCATGCGCCGAAAGCTCGGTGCGAGTCGAGGACAGCGCCTTGCTCATCTCACCCAGGATATGGGCGCGGCCTTCCTTCGCCTGACGCAGCGCGACTTCAAAGATTTCCTGCGTGATGCCGGCAACCTTGATGTCCATCTGCATCGTGGTGATGCCTGCTTCCGTACCGGCCACCTTGAAATCCATGTCGCCGAGGTGATCCTCGTCGCCCAAGATGTCACTGATGACGGCGTAATCCTTGCCTTCCAGGATCAGGCCCATGGCGATGCCCGACACCGGACGCTTGAGCGGAACGCCCGCGTCCATCATGGACAGCGATCCACCGCAGACCGTTGCCATCGACGAAGAGCCGTTGGACTCGGTGATGTCGGACAGAACGCGGATGGTATAGGGGAACTCGTCCTTGCTCGGCAGCACGGGGTGCAGCGCGCGCCATGCCAGCTTGCCATGACCGACTTCACGACGACCCGGCGCACCGAAACGACCGACTTCACCAACCGAATAGGGCGGGAAGTTATAGTGCAGCATGAAGTTTTCATAGTGCAGGCCAGTCAGGCCGTCGATCATCTGCTCGGCATCTTTGGTGCCAAGTGTGGTGGTGCAGATCGCCTGGGTTTCACCGCGGGTGAACAGCGCCGAACCATGGGTGCGCGGCAGGAAACCGACCATGGCCTCGATCGGACGGATCTGCGTCGTGGTGCGGCCGTCGATGCGCTGCCCGTCCTTCAGAATGGCGGTGCGGACAATCTCGGCTTCCAGCTTCTTCGTCAGCTTGATGCCGGCCATGACCGTTTGCGCGTCGAGACCTTCCTCGGCGAACCACGCCTTCGCCTTGTCACGCGCAACGTTAATCGCGCTCGAACGGGCCGACTTGTCGGTCAGCTTGTAGGCGGCGGCGATATCCTTGCCGATCAGCTTCTTCAGCTTCTTCTTGATGTCGTCGAGATTGTCGCCCTTGGCGACGTCCCACGGCTCCTTGGCGGCCTGCTCGGCGAGGTCGATGATCGCTCCGACGATTTTCTTCGACGCGTCATGCGCGAAGAGAACGGCGCCGAGCATCACGTCTTCCGACAGTTCCTTCGCCTCGGATTCGACCATCATGACCGCGTCATGCGTCGCCGCGACGACCAGATCGAGTTCGCCAGCCTTTGCCTCGTCTAGCGAGGGGTTGAGGATATACTCGCCATCCTTGTAACCGACGCGCGCCGCGCCGATCGGGCCAAGGAAGGGCACGCCCGACAGGGTCAGGGCGGCCGACGCCGCGATCATCGCGACGATATCAGGCTCGCTCTCGCCATCGAACGACAAAACCTGCGCGATGACGTTGATCTCGTTGTAGAAGCCCTCGGGGAAGAGCGGGCGGACCGGACGGTCGATCAGGCGGGAAACCAGCGTTTCCTTTTCCGTCGCACCGCGCTCGCGCTTGAAGAAGCCGCCGGGAATGCGGCCAGCCGCCGAATATTTTTCCTGATAGTGGACGGTGAGCGGGAAGAAGTCCTGCCCGTCCTTCACCGACTTGGCAGCGGTCACGGCGCACAGCACCACCGTCTCGCCATAGGTCGCCAGCACGGCGGCGTCGGCCTGGCGCGCAATGCGACCGGTTTCGAGCGTCAGCGTCTTGCCGGCCAGCTCGATCGAAACTTTCTTTACATCAAACATAGATTTTTCCTTCGCCCACCTGGCCCTATTGCCGGGCGGGGCCTGTGTTGCGGACTAAACCGGACCGCATCGGTGTCGGGGCATCATCTGGCCCCTGGAATGAAACAGGCGCCGAATTGCGCCCTATTCCAGAATCGGAAACGGCCCCGAATGGGGCCGTCCCTTTGTAGCAGGCTTACTTGCGCAGGCCCAGCTTGGCGATGAGGTCGGTGTAGCGAGCCTCATCCTTCTTCTTCAGGTAATCCAGCAGCGAACGGCGCTTGTTGACCAGCATCAGCAGGCCGCGACGGCTGTGGTTATCCTTGTGATGCGACTTGAAATGCTCGGTCAGGTTCGTGATCCGCTCAGTCAGGATCGAAACCTGAACTTCGGGAGAACCGGTGTCGCCCTCAGCGCGAGCATGTTCCTTGATAAGCGCTTCCTTGCGCTCAGCCGTGATCGTCATCTAATCATCTTCCTTCGACATCAGGTTAAATCCCCGGACTACCTTGACGTTACCGTCCTGAACTTCGACCAGCGCGACGGGCAATGCTCCGTCCAGCGCCAGATAAAGACCAGTGGCAGCCGAGAATCCGATCAGCACCTTCCCCTGACGGAGAGCCAGTGCCTCATCGGGAGTGACGGGGAGAGCCGGGATGTCGTCCAGCCCCGCCGTCAACGGCAGCATATACTGCGCGATGCCGCCGCCCCTAGCAGCTTCGTCCAACAAGTCCAGCGAAATCGAGGTTTCCAACTTGAACGGCCCCGCCTTCACCCGGCGTAACATCGTGACGTGCCCGACCGTCCTGAGCGCCAACGCGATGTCACAGCCCAGCGATCGGATGTATGTGCCTTTGGAAACATGGGCCGTAAGGGTGATGGAGGCCAACTGGGTCGCACTCTCCCCCGTTCGGTTCGAGCCGGTCGAGAACCCTCGGGCATCGTTCTCGACAGGCTCGCACCGAACGAAGGTAAGGGCGTGAACCGTCACCGCCCGCGCCTTCATCTCCACATCCTCCCCCTTTCGAGCGAGGTCGTAGGCGCGCTGACCGTCGATCAGGATAGCGGAATAGGCAGGCGGAACCTGCTCGATCGGACCGATGAAGCAAGGCAGGATCGCCTCGACCTCCGCCAAGATCGGTCGATGGTCGCTCTCCGCAATCACCTTGCCTTCCACATCGAGCGTGTCGGTCTGCGTTCCGAAAGCGATGGTGAAGTCGTAGATCTTGTCGCTGTCGAGCATCCGGCCCGCCAGCTTCGTCGCTTCTCCGATCGCAATCGGCAGCACACCCGTCGCCAGCGGATCGAGCGTGCCGCCGTGACCAACCTTCCATTTCCCCGTCCCCCCAAGAGCGGTCGCGTTCTGGCGCAGCGCGCGCTTCACCGCGCTCACCGCCTGCGTCGATCCCAGGCCATGGGGTTTGTCGAGGATGATCCAGCCATGCATAGCGGCGGGCCTTATCCGCCCTTCCCTATCCTGTCAGCTTCCAAATGGGGATTTCGCGGCGAGCAGCCGGGCGTTAGAGGTATCAGCATGACGATCAAGCTCATCTGCCTCGATGCCGACGACACGCTCTGGCACAATATGCGCCACTTCAACGCGACCGAGCATGCGCTGCTCGACATGCTCCAGCCCTTCGCGGAAGCGGACGTAGCGCGAGAACGGCTGATCGCGTGCGAGACGCGCAACCTGCCGCTCTACGGCTATGGGGCCAAGGGTTTCACGCTCTCGATGATCGAGACCGCAGTCGAACTAGCTGGCGATTCCCTGTCGGTCGAGATGATCAGGGGCATATTGGGCGCTGGGCGCGCGTTGCTCGCGCATCCCGTCGAACTGTTCGACGGCGTGGAGGACACGCTGCACGCACTCGCCGACCGAGCGCCGCTGGTCCTGGTGACGAAGGGTGATCTGTTGCATCAGGAAAGCAAGCTCGCGGCCTCCGGCCTTGGCGACCTGTTTTCGGGTATCGAGATTGTCAGCGACAAGACTGCGGACACATTCCGATCACTCTTCGCACGCCATGCCGTCGAACCAGGGCAAGTCGTAATGGCAGGCGACTCGATGCGTTCGGACATCCTGCCTGCACTTGAAGCAGGCGCATGGGCCGCCTTCATCCCGCAGGAGGGCGCATGGTCACATGAGAAGGCCACCGCGCCGACAGAACATCCTCGCTTCACACAACTGGAGCGGCTGGGCGACTTGCCCGGCTGGTTATCCCGGATCGGTTGATGTCGGCGCCCATTCGTCCGCAAGGATGGAGTAGATCACCGTGTCGCGCACATGGCCGGTCCAGGTGATCCGCTGCTTGCGAAGCACGCCTTCGCGCAAAGCACCCAGCTTCTCAACCGCTTTTTGCGAGCGGATGTTGCGCTGGTCGATACGAAACTCGATCCGCGTGAAGCCACAGTCGAACGCCCGCCCGATCAACAACGGTTTGATCCGGCCATTAAGACCGGTCCCGCGCGCCGAGGGCGTCATATAAGTGAGGCCGATTTCCAACCAGTTGTCGTCAGGATGGATGTGCAGGAATCCCGACATGCCTACGGCCTCTCCATCGGCATGGATCAGGAAGGGGCGACGATCCGAGCTTGCGATCGTCGCGTCGAACGCAGCGTCGAAATCCTCCCCGGCCCAGCGGTTGGGGTAAATCTCCCAGACCGGGTCGTCTTCCGGGCAGAGCGGTCGCACCGTCTCACGATCCCGCGCCGCCAATTGTTCCAGGCGCAGCCCTCGCGCTTCGATAGGCGCAAGCAGAGCATCCATCCGCGTCATCGGCTCATCTGCTCCACGAAATGCCGACGGCACAGTGCCACATAACGATCATTGCCGCCGATCTCCGTCTGCGCGCCCTGCCGGATCGCTTGGCCCGACCCATCGACGCGCAGGTTCATCGTCGCCTTGCGCCCGCAATCGCACACCGTCTTGATCTCCGTCAGCGTGTCCGCGAGGCCCAACAAGTGCGCGCTCCCCTCGAACAGCTCGCCCTGAAAATCGGTGCGCAGTCCGTAGCAGAGTACCGGCACGTCCAGCCGGTCGCACACCGCCGCGACCTGCCATACCTGATCGCGGGTCAGAAATTGGGCTTCATCCACCAGCACGCAGGATAAAGGCGTCGAAGCGTGCTGCGCCTCGATGTCGGCGAACAGATCGACATTGGGATCGAACAGATGCGCCTGCGCCTCCAGCCCGATCCGCGATGCGATCACACCGCGACCATATCGCGTGTCGATCGCCGCGGTCCACAACATGGTCGCCATGCCGCGTTCCTGATAGTTGAAGCTCGATTGCAACAGCGTCGTGGATTTGCCTGCATTCATCGAACTATAGTAGAAATAAAGCTTCGCCATGCCGTCGCTGTAGAGCAGGATACCGCTCAGGCGAACGGTTTTCGTAGGAGAATGTCATGGCTTATGAAGGAAGCTGTCACTGCGGCGCTGTCACGTTTCGCGTCGATGCCGATCTGCCCGGCGAAGCGATGAGTTGCAACTGCTCCCACTGCCGCCGCAAGGGGTTCCTGCTGACGTTCGTACCGGCGGCGCAATTCACGCTACTGAGCGGTACGGACCGGCTGACCGATTATCTTTTCCACAAGCACGTCATCACGCATCAGTTCTGCAAAACATGTGGTGCGCAGCCCTTCGCCGTGGGCAAATCGCCCGACGGCGCGATGCAGGCGATCAACCTGCGCTGCGTGCCGGACGCCGATCTGGATGCGCTGACAATCCAGAAGGTTGACGGTGCCAGCTTTTAGCATTCGCGATCAGCAATTGCTGGGATAGCCAGCCTCGCGACATTGACGACGGCGTTCCTTGTCCTGCTTCTTGCGTTCGCGCCCCTCGCGCGCTTCCTGCTTGCGCATTTTCTTGCCATAGTTGCGATCGGCCTCGTCCTGGCTTGTCGTCGTCCAATC
>CAJYHD010000542.1 GCA_913773715.1 uncultured Sphingobium sp. | reverse complement strand
GGTGCCTCCTGCTCTGATCGCGGCGATAAGGGCGCGGATGGGTAATCTGTTCCTGACGCCGCCGGTGCTGGCGCAGGAAGCGGGGCTGAAGGCGTTCGAGTGCCGTGACGAACTGGAGGGGCATGTCGAAAGCTACCGGCAAAATCGGCAACTGTTACTCGACGCCCTGCCCGCGCTGGGTCTGGCGAGCATCGCGCCGCCCGATGGCGCCTTCTATATTTATGCCGATGTCGGGCATCTGACGAATGACAGCCTAGCCTTCTGCCAGAAGCTCTTGCGGGAGACGGGGGTGGCGACGGCGCCGGGGATCGACTTCGATCCAGTGGACGGGCATCGCTTCATCCGCTTCAGCTTCGCCGTTTCCACCGATCGGGTTGAGGACGCGATTGTCCGCATGATCCCTTGGTTCGCAGCGCAAAATAGACAGTGAAGTCGACAGAAGTGCAAAATACGAGAAAATACTTAGGCTGCTAAGTATCCGCTCTCCGGGTGGGTCAAGCGTCTGATGTCAGGGGATGGTGCGGGTGGTCGGAATCGAACCGACACTCCTTTCGGAACCGGATTTTGAGTCCGGCGCGTCTACCAGTTTCACCACACCCGCACGGTCTGGGAGCCGCCAAATGACAAAAAGCGCGGGCCGCGTCCAGATAAAATCGCCAGATAAATTAGGGCCGCCGCAGGAAAGGCGATTATAGCCATTGACGCATAGACTCCCCGGCCCCACATGGCGCACATGTTACAGTATATCATTATTAGTTCCGCAATATGACGCATTGCGTGGAAGATGGGGCTGCGGAGGGCGACTGTTCCCCTGCCCCGGGCCGCTGGATCGATGGTTTCGCGATCTGCGCGTCCTCCCTTTGCATGATTCATTGCGTCGGTTTGCCGGTGCTGTTCGCGCTGCTGCCCATGGTCGCGGCGCGGATCGATCCGGGCGAATCCTTCCACCTCGCGATGTTGGCGATCGCAGTGCCGACCAGCCTGTTCGCACTGGTGCAAGGCTGGCGTCGTGGTGGATCGGCTCGGCTGCTGATCATGGGCGTAATGGGGCTTTCGGCCATGGCGGTGGGAGCGCTGTGGGCGAGCAGCGATTTTGCGGAAGCGATGTGGACGGTGGCAGGCAGTCTGGTTCTGGCGGGCGCGCACTGGATGAACTGGCGGCGGATCGGATCGAGGTAACAGGAAGGCCCTTCGACACGCTCAGGGCGAACGAAGGGGAGGAATACCTCGCCCCATCAAAAGTCGATCTTCGCAGCACTCCATGAAATTCCCTACGGGATCGCGACATGTGTTGCGATGCACGCTTCGCGTCTCTAGCGTCCCTTGCGCTACGATTTTGGCGCGTTATAAGGCCGCATCGTGCAGACATAGACAATTCCAACGGAGAAGGACGACCCTTTGACCGATCCGTCTGCCACGTTCCTGTTATTCGGTGCCACCGGCGATCTTGCCCGGCGAATGATCTTCCCGTCGCTCTACAATCTCCTGTCCGATGGCCTGTTGCCGGACGATTTTCTGATCGTCGCCTCGGGCCGTACCGAGATGGAGGATGACGCCTTCCGCGACGAGGTCTGCGCCGCGTTGCAGCAATTCCTGCCCGCCGACCGCTATGATGCCGACATCGCCAAGACGTTCTGCGGCATGATCTGTTACCAGCCGGTGGAAGCTGGCAATGCCGACCAGTTCAAGAAGCTCGCCGAGCGGATCGATGGACGGGCCGAGCGTGGGCTGTCCGTATATCTCTCAACGCCCCCTTCCCTTTTTGCGCCGACAGCGCAGGGGCTGGCGGATGCGGGGTTGATCCTGCCCAATACGCGGATCGCGATGGAAAAGCCGATCGGCAAGGATCTGGCGTCGTCGAAAGAGGTCAATGACGGCATCGGCGCGCTGTTCTCCGAGGATCAGATTTTCCGTGTCGATCATTATCTGGGCAAGGAAACGGTGCAGAACCTGCTCGCCCTGCGCTTCGGTAATGTGATGTTCGAGCCGCTGTGGAACGCGACAGCGATCGACCATGTGCAGATCACCGTGGGTGAAACGGTGGGGCTTGAAGGCCGGGTTTCCTATTATGACGGCGTCGGCGCGCTACGCGACATGGTGCAGAACCATGTGCTGCAAATTCTGTCGATCATCGCGATGGAACCGCCCGCCCGGATGGACCCGACCGCGATCCGCGACGAAAAGGTGAAGGCGCTGCGGTCGCTGCGCCCGATGACCGACGAGACGGTGAAATCACATAGCGTGCGCGGCCAGTATACGCCGGGCGCGGTAGGCGGCAAGATCGTGACCGGCTATGCCGACGAGCTTGGCAAGCCGTCCGACACCGAAACCTTTGTGGCATTGAAGGCGCATATCGACAATTGGCGGTGGCAGGGCGTGCCCTTCTACCTGCGCACTGGCAAGCGCATGCCCGCACGACAGTCCGAGATCGTGATCCAGTTCAAACCGGTGCGCCACAGCATCTTTGGCAGTCAGGGACATGGGACTGGGCTTGAGCCGAACACGCTCGTGATCCGTTTGCAGCCGGAGGAATATATCCGCCTCGCCATCATGAGCAAAAGGCCGGGGCTGGAGCGACAGGTGCATCTGGAGGAGGTGACGCTGGACGTATCGCTGACCGCCGCCTTTGCCGGGCAGCGGCGCCGCATCGCCTATGAACGGCTGATCCTCGACCTGCTGGCGGGCGACCCGACGCTGTTTGTGCGCCGCGACGAGGTGGAGGCGCAATGGACCTGGATCGATTCCATCATCGATAGCTGGAAAGACGCCGGGGTGAAGCCTTCGCCCTATGCGTCGGGGAACTGGGGGCCGTCTTCGGCCATTGCCCTCATCGAACGAGACGGAGCCAGCTGGCATGACTGACCTGAACCCGGTGATCGCAAAGGTCACCGCCCGCATAACCGAGCGCAGCGCGAAGAGCCGCCTCAAATATCTCGACCTGATCGAGCGGGGCCGCGATGCAGGTACCAATCGCGCGCAATTGTCATGCGGCAACCTCGCCCATGGCTTTGCCGCGAGTGGCGAGGACAAGCCGGTGATCCGCACCGGCGCGGCAATGAACATCGGCATCGTCACCGCCTATAACGACATGCTGTCGGCGCATCAGCCCTATGGCCGCTATCCCGAGCAGATCAAGATCGCGGCGCGCGAAGTCGGCGCGACGGCGCAGGTCGCGGGCGGCGTGCCAGCCATGTGCGACGGCGTGACGCAGGGCCAGGCGGGCATGGACCTGTCACTCTTTTCCCGCGATACGATCGCGCTGTCGACCGCGATCGCGCTTAGCCATGCGATGTTCGAAGGCGTGGCGATGCTAGGCATCTGCGACAAGATCGTGCCGGGGCTGCTGATGGGCGCGCTGCGCTTCGGCCATTTGCCGACGATCTTGATCCCGGCAGGTCCGATGCCGTCGGGCCTCGCCAACAAGGAAAAGGTGCGCATCCGTCAGCTTTATGCCGAAGGCAAGGTCGGGCGCGAGGAATTGCTGGAATCGGAAAGCGCCAGCTATCATGGCGCGGGTACCTGCACCTTCTATGGCACGGCCAATTCCAACCAGATGATGATGGAGATGATGGGGCTGCATATGCCCGCCGCCTCCTTCGTCAATCCCGGCACGAAGCTGCGCACGGAGCTGACACGCGCGGCGGTGCATCGGCTGGCGTCTCTCGGATGGGACGGCGAGGATTATCGTCCGCTCGGCCACTGCGTCGATGAAAAGGCGATCGTCAACGCCATGATCGGCCTTATGGCGACCGGCGGTTCGACCAACCATGCAATCCACCTGCCGGCCATTGCGCGGGCTGCGGGAATTCATATCGACTGGACCGACTTCGCCGAGATTTCGGACGTGGTGCCGCTGCTGGCCCGCGTCTATCCCAACGGGTCGGGCGACGTGAACAATTTCCACGCGGCGGGCGGGATCAGCTATGTGATCCGCGAACTCTTGGGTGCGGGGCTGCTGCATGGCGACATTATGACAGTCGCGCGGCAGAGCCTGGCGGATTATGCCAAGGAGCCGGTGCTGGAGAATGACGCGCTGACCTGGGTCGATGTCCCGGCGTCGCGCGACGAGACGATTTTGCGCGGGGCGGCCAATCCGTTTCAGGCGGATGGCGGCATGAAGCTGCTTCAGGGCAATCTCGGCCGTTGCGTCATGAAGGTGAGTGCGGTCGAGAAAGAACGCTGGACGATCGAAGCGCCCGCCGCCGTCTTCCACGATCAGGACGATGTGCTGAAGGCATTCAAGGCGGGCGAGCTGGACCGCGACGTGGTGGTCGTGGTCCGCTTCCAGGGGCCGCGCGCCAATGGCATGCCCGAGCTGCACAAGCTGACCCCGGCATTGGGCGTGTTGCAGGATCGTGGGTTCAAGGTCGCGCTGCTGACCGACGGACGCATGTCGGGCGCGAGCGGCAAGGTACCCGCCGCGATCCACCTGTCGCCAGAAGCGCTTGGCGGTGGTCCCATCGGCAAGCTGCGCGACGGCGACATGGTGCGGGTAAGCGCGGACACGGGCGTGGTCGAGGCGCTGGTCGAGGCTGCGGAGTGGGAGGCGCGCGACATGCCTGCCGCCCCGCCTCCACCCTACGACACGGGCCGCGAGCTGTTCGCGCTGTTCCGCCATCATAGCGACCTTGCCGAACAGGGCGCATCGCCGCTGCTCGCCGCGATGGACAGCGAAGTTTGAGACATTAACCCGCCGTCATTCCCGCGCAGGCGGGAACCCATCTCCCAAGCTGTGGCATGAAGCCCGTGCCGGAGATGGGTCCCCGCTTTCGCGGGGATGACGAACATTTTTGGGGCGCCTGATTATGACTGACATCATTGCCGCCGATATCGGCGGGACCAACGCCCGCTTCGCGCGCGCCTCGCTGAACGAGCGCGGGGTGCCGACGCTGGGAACGGTTCGCAAGTACAAGGTCGCCGACTATCCGACGTTGCAGGCATGCTGGCAGGCGTTTGCCGCCGACGAAGCGGGCGATGGGCCGCTGCCGGATGCGGCTTCCATCGCCTTCGCCACTGCGATCGGGCGGGAGGTCATCAAGCTCACCAACAGCAATTGGGTGATTCGCGCTGATACGCTGGCGCAGGATCTGGGCATGCGCACCGTGCGATTGGTCAATGACTTCGAGGCGGTCGCCCACGCCGTTTCGCGCTTGCCGGACGAAAATCTGCCGCTGCTGTTCGGCGAGGACCGCCCCTTCCCGCAGGATGGCGGCGTAACGATCCTGGGGCCGGGCACTGGTCTGGGCGTCGCGATGATCGCTTATGACGACGGGCATCCGCATGTGATCGCGACCGAAGGCGGGCATCTCGATTTCGCGCCGCTCGACCATCTGGAGGAGAAAATCCTCGCCTATCTGCGCGACAAGTTCCTGCGCGTTTCGACCGAGCGAATCGTGTCGGGACCGGGCCTCAACTATATCTATAAGGCGATGGCGACGATCGGCCATGAGCGCGTCGTGCTGATGGAAGATCCCGAACTTTGGCAGGCGGCACTGGACGGCAGCGATCCGTTCGCGCGGGCGGCGCTGGAGCGCTTCTGCCTGTGCTACGGGTCGATCGCGGGCGATCTGGCCTTGGCGCACGGTCCCAACGCCGTCGTCCTTGCCGGTGGCCTGACGCAGCGCATGCACGACTTCCTGCCGCAAAGCGGGTTTCATACGCGCTTCAAGGCCAAGGGTCGGTTCGAAAGCCTGATGGCGAACGTGCCGATCCGCTGCGCCATTCATGAAGAAATCGGGCTGTTCGGCGCTGCCGCAGCCTTCAGGGAGAAAAAAGCATGAGCATCAGCGTCGAACAGGTGATGGAACTGGCCCCGGTCATTCCGGTGCTGGTGGTGGACCGGGTCGAGGACGCACTGCCGATCGCGCAGGCACTGGTGAAGGGCGGCCTGCCCGCGCTGGAAGTGACGCTGCGCACGCCCGCCGCGCTCGACGTGATCCGCGAAATGGCAAAGGTCGAGGGGGCGGTCGTCGGCGCTGGTACCGTGCTCAACCCGCAGCAACTGGACGCCGCGATGGAAGCGGGAGCGCGCTTCATCGTCAGCCCCGGCCTCACCGAACCGCTGGGCAAGGCGGCGATCGCGGCTGGCATCCCCTTCCTGCCCGGCACCGCGACGGCAGGCGACATCATGCGTGGCATGGACATGGGCCTGTCCCACTTCAAATTCTTCCCGGCGGAAACGTCGGGTGGTCTGCCTGCGCTGAAGGCGCTGGCGGCTCCGCTGCACACAGCGCGCTTCTGCCCCACTGGCGGAATCACGCCGCAGAGTGCGCCCGAATGGCTGGCCCAGCCTTTCATCAAGTGCGTCGGCGGCAGCTGGGTCGTGCCAAAGGGTCCGGTCGACCCCGATAAAATCGAGGCGCTGGCGCGTGAGGCAGCGGCGCTGCCGCGCTGATGATGCTCGGCGAGGGTGCGCTTCTTTCGTTGCGCGCCCTGCCCTGCCATCCTAGATCGACATGATGACGCCCCGCCGCCTTATCGCCTCGCTCGCGCTGATCCTTTCTGGGTGCGCAGGTGCGCCGCACACTTATCCCTCTCTCGCCAAGCGCGCGATCGAGAGTGCGCCGATGCAGGAAGCGCCAGCCCCGCCGATTCCGCAGGCGGCGGACGCGGCGCTGATGGCGCAGATCAAGGGCTTCACCGACCAGGCGGCCAAGGGCGCGAGCGCATTCGATGCCGCATTCGCCAAGGCAGAAAAGGCTGCGTCCGCCGCAAAGGGCGCGGCAGTGTCGAGCGATGCCTGGGTCGCGGCGCAGGTCGCGATCAGCGCGTTGGAAGCGGCGCGCAACGACAGCGTCTCCGCGCTCGCCAGCCTGGACTCGCTCTATGTCCAGCGGACAAACGATGTTGCCGATGGCAAGGCGAGCGGCGGCTTGGACGAAATCGACGCGGCCCGCAAAGCGACGCTGAAACTGGTGGATGACCAGAATGACCGGATCGACGCGATGAAGGCGCGCCTTCCGCAAGCCTGAAGGCTTATTGGCTTGCGGCTTTGATCGCGCCCTTATGCGCCTTGGCATTATGGACATAATGGTCGGCACCTGCGCGCAGACGGATGATCGCATCGTCCGACAGGTCACGCATGAACTTCGCCGGACGCCCCGCCCATAGCTGACGCTGCGGGATGGTCTTGCCCGGCGACAATAATGCCCCCGCCGCCAGCATGCCGTCGGTCTCGACCGTGCAGCCATCCATGACGATCGTTCCCAGCCCGATGAAGGCGCGATCGTGCAATGTGCAGCCGTGGAGCATCGCCATATGGCCGATCAGCACATCATCCCCTATGATCGTCGGATGACCGGCCTCGCCGTCCTTGGCGCTGTCGCAATGGATGACGCTGCCGTCCTGCACATTGCTGCGCGCACCGATGCGGATCGCGTTCACGTCCGCGCGGATGACGCAATTATACCAGATGCTGGCATCCTCGCCGATCTCCACGTCGCCGATGATGCGGCATCCGGGCGCGATGAAGGCGCTGGGATGGATGACGGGCGTCTTGCCACCGATCGGGATGATGCTGACGCCGGGATGAAGATCGTGGGTCATCTCTCTTTCCTTCAGGGCCGGACCTTCAGCACCGGCAGGATGCTGGCATAATCGTCGGTCCAGGCGGTGAAGCCCGGTCGCGGCGTCACAGCCGTCCATGGTTCGCGCGATATGGCTCGCAGACGCTCCAGTTGGCGCGGATCGCGGGACAGCGCAACCCAGACCGACGAGGAATAGTTGCGGTCGGCGTCGCGCCGATCGGGATTGTAATGGCGCAGCATGGCATGGAAGCCTTCCGCCGCAGCGCCGCTTGCGATGACTGGGCGCAGATCGAGATAACGGTTGGAAATGTGGATCATCAGCAAGCCGTTGGACGACAGGCGGCGGCCATAAATGCCGAGCGCTTCGGTCGTCAGCAGATGCATCGGGATCGCGTCGGAAGAGAAGGCGTCGATCACCAAGATATCCGCGCCCGCCGCCGGTTCCTTCGCCAAGGTCATGCGGGCGTCGCCGATCACAATGTCGGCATGGGGCTGGCAGCGGGAGAGGAAGGTGAAGTTCTTCGGATCGCGCGCGATCTGCGCCATTTCCGGGTCGATTTCATAGAAGCGCCATGTCTGGCCCGGCCGGATGTAGCAGGCGAGCGTACCCGCGCCCAGGCCGACGACGCCGATCCGGGCATGCAGGCCGAACAGCGCCGGTGCGGCGCTGAGGGCGAGGCCGACACCGGAATCGGGCGCGTAGTAGCTGGTGGGGTCAAATTCTCGATCGGGCCGCCGGTTCTGCACGCCATGCAGCGTCGTGCCGTGGAAGAGAATGCGCTGGTCGGGGCCGTTGTCGGTGACGCCATAGACGCCGAAATAGCTCCGCACGAGCATGCCCGGCGTCATCGATTGCGACAGCTTTTCCCAGCCGTTGAGGCAGAGCATCAGATAGAGCAGCAAGCCCGCAAAGACGACGCGCTGCGGCGGGGCGAGGATGCCGAGCGCGATGATGATGCAGAAGCAGGCGGCCTTAACGGGAAAGCTGGCGGGAACGAGCAGGCCTGCCCCGATGATCGAGAGCAGCAGGCCGACGACCAGCATCAGTGCGGTGAGCCAAGAGCGGCGCACGGCATCTTCCCACATCAGT
>CAJYHD010000541.1 GCA_913773715.1 uncultured Sphingobium sp. | reverse complement strand
GAAGGCGCAGCTATTGGCGGCGCAGCAGGTGCCATCATCGGCGATCGCAGCGATCGGGATTGTTCGCGCCGGGATCGCCGCCGGGGCCGCTGCTAAGTCGCTTAGCGCAGATAGAAGTCAACGGTCGTGACGACACGCACTTTCTTGTAGGGCGTGTCGCCCGATCCCTCGCCGCCCTCGCCATCGCGCGGTTCGATCGAAAAATAGCCCTGCGTTGCGCTCTTGATCCCGCCGACCCCTGCGCCGGAATCCTTGGCGAACTGCTCGGCGGCCGCGCGCGCGTCTCGCGTCGCGGCGGCGACCATTGACGGCTTCAGCGCATTAAGCTTGGTGAAGCTGTAGCGCATGCCCGACCCCTCCTGAAGCGTAACGCTGCGCCGGACCAGATCGAACTGTTGCGCCACCGCGCGCTGCGCACGAGCGATGTCGGTCGTGCGCAGCAGCATCCGCTGCGTAATCGTGATCGTGTTGACACCATTGTTGAGCCATTGATTGACCCCGGCTCCCACCGGCTTCAGGTCGTCGTCGCGAAAGCCGAGAGCGGTGAAATAAGCGCGCAATTCCCTCGTATTGTTGTCGATCTGGGATTGAACCGCAGGCAGATCGAAGCCGGTCGCCGAATAGCTGATCGACCAGGTAGCAAGATCGGCCGTCACGTCTTTTTCGGCCAGCCCCCGTACGGTTACGGATCGATCCGCCGCCTTCGCTCGCGTCAACCCATCGCCGAGCAGATAGCCGCCGGCGATCATGCCGATCGCCAATATGCCTGCGCTTCCCAGCCACATCTTTTCGCGCATTCCGATCGCCATCGCCGCTTCCTCTTCCCGCTGGAGCGCTGCGCTCCTATCTATCCGACACTATCTGCATCGACCGAAATGAACCGTTGCTGATGGCGACGAACGGAGACTGTCTTGCTAAAATATCTGCACACCATGATCCGCGTGACCGATGTCGATCGCAGCATCGCCTTCTTCGCACTTCTCGGCCTTCGGGAAGTGAAGCGCATGACGCTGGAACAGGCGCGCGCGACGCTGGTCTATCTTGCCGCGCCGGGGGACGAGGATGCGCAGGTGGAACTCACCTACAATTGGCCGCCCGTTGATGGCAGCGCCGCCGAAGTCTATGACGGTGGCAGAAATTTCGGGCATATCGCCTATAGGGTCGAGAATATCTACGAGACCTGCCAGCGGTTGATGGATGCCGGCGTCACCATCAACCGCCCGCCACGTGACGGTCACATGGCGTTCGTTCGGACGCCCGACAATATTTCCATCGAACTATTGCAGGAGGGGGCGCTGGAACCCGCCGAGCCATGGGCTTCGATGCCCAACACCGGCGTCTGGTAAGCGCGATGCTGGAAGTCGTCCGCTTGCCCGCGCTGTCTGACAATTATATCTGGCTGCTACACGATGATGCGAGCAGTCAAACCGTCGTTGTCGATCCAGCGGAGGCGCAGCCCGTGCTGGACGCCGCCGCCGCGCGGGGGTGGGCGATCGATCAGATCTGGAACACACATTGGCACCCGGATCATATTGGCGGCAATGCGGCGATCAAGGCTGCTACGGGATGTACCATCACTGGTCCGCGTGCCGAGGCGGGGAAGATCGGAACGCTGGACATGCTCGTCAGAGAAGGTGACATTGTCGCGATCGGTGATCATGCCGCGAAGGTGTTGGACGTGCCGGCGCACACCTCAGGACATATCGCCTACCACCTGGCCGACGATGCTATGATCTTCGTCGGCGATACGCTTTTCGCGATGGGATGCGGCCGTTTGTTCGAGGGGACGGCGGAGCAGATGTTCGCCAACATGACCCGCTTCGCTGCGCTTCCGTCTGAAACTGCCGTGTATTGCGCGCATGAATATACGCTGTCCAACGGGCGCTTTGCATTAACGATCGAACCGGAAAATGCGGCGATTGTAGCTCGTATGGTAGATGTGGAAGCCGCTAGAGCGCGGGGTGACGCGACGATCCCCACTAGCATCGGCAAGGAGCGAGCGACCAACGTCTTCATGCGTGCGAGCGATGTCAGCGAGTTTGCGCGGCGCCGGAAGGCCAAAGATATGGCATAAGGCTTTTATGTTACGGCGGCGTCTAGCCTTTGGAGAAGGAAAATAGCGATGCGAGCTTGGCTGGGTATCACCCCTTTGTTGCTGGCAGGCTGTACCGCTGACGTGCCGCCCAAACCCTTGACGCCAAAGCAGGAAGCTGCGCTCGACAAGGCGCTGGCGGGCAAGGTCGCAGGCAAAAAGGTCACTTGTATCAGTCGCCAACCCCAGACGAACCTCACCGCGATCAGCAAAAATATCGTGCTGTACAGGGTTAGCCGGAAGCTGGTTTACAAGAATGAACTGATCGGAAGCTGCAACGGCCTTACCCGCGACGACATCATCATCACGCAAAGCTGGGGATCGCAAATGTGCCGCGGTGACCTGACGCGAACGGCCGATCGTGTGTCCGGCATGTTGTCAGGAGCTTGTGCCTTGGGCGACTTCATTCCCTACCGCACGCTAGGCAAATGAACGCGGAGGGATAGGCCTGAGCCTGTCGAACAGACTATTGGAGCCACCGATCATCGCTAAAGGCTTGTTTACCAACATGTCGTAAGCATGCGCGCAAACCTCAAAAAGGCCATGCCATTGAGTTTGCGCGGTACGTTAGGACGAGACAGTGGATGGGATCGTAAGTCCTTTCCCGCCAAAATCCTCATAAGTTTTGCTTTGTCGGCAACTCTGCTGATCGGCGCGCTCGTGCTGTTTGGGCTGCACCAAGCTCGCAAGCAAGACGAAGCCGAAATCATCTACACACGGACTGCACTCGTCGCGGGGCTGGATGCCAAGGCTAAGAGCCTGCGCAGCTGGCTGAAGGGCTACGCCATGTGGGACGATCTCTATGTCAGGATGGTGCGGGTCCATGACAAAGCCTGGGTCGATGAAAATATGGGGCCGGGCGTGTGGAAGACTTTCACCATGCCGATGACCGGCGTCTATGTCGCCGATCGCCAAAACCGGATATTCTATAGCTATTGGGCCCATGGAAAGGCCCCTGCCCTAAGCATATTCAAAGATATCGATCTAGCCACTTTGCGACAGGCCGCTGATCGAACAGACACGCCCCTCGTCGTCAACGTCCTGCTCGATTCCCAACCTTTTCTGCTATCCATCGGTCGTCTCCGCCCGATGAACCCACAGCTCGCTCAGCCGAACGACCCTGACCGTTACCTCATCTGGCTTCAGCCGATATCCGGAGCCGTGCTGGAGGACATCGGCAAATCGATGACGATCGAAGGCCTGAGGTGGGTGCCCGACGCTCATGCCCTACAAAACCCGACGCTCGACCTATTCCCTGGAAAGAGCATATCGGGGCGGGTTAGCTGGATACCGCGCGAGCCGGGAAAAGATATGGTCCGTAACGCGACCCTACCAGCATTGGCGCTTCTGCTTGCGACTTGTCTTGTTGGTCTCAATCAATATCTCGCGGCGCGGCGTTTGAACCGCCTACTTCTCGACAAACAGGAGGAAGCCGAAGCCCGGGCCGATCAAAGTCGATACGCCACCCTTGCATCCGAAAGGGCGGAGCGCGAAGCTCATGCCCTGATGCAACGGCTGCGGGAACAAGAATTAGCCGTGGACCGGCTCTCGCGCGAGCGGGAGCAGGAAGTTGAACGGCGCAAAACCCAGGCACGTGAACAATCGCTCGCGACGCTGACCTTGTTCGAGCAGGATTTTGAGACGGTCCTGCAACCCCTTTCCGAAATTGCGCT
>CAJYHD010000540.1 GCA_913773715.1 uncultured Sphingobium sp. | reverse complement strand
CTCCAGATGCCCGGCGAAGGTGGCGTTGGGCATACGCTGCGCCAGCCAACCGCGTGCCGGCCCTTCACCGACGACGAGAGGACGCACCGCATGGCCTTTCGCACGCAGCACCGCGATAGCCTCCGCGAAGACATCAAGGCCTTTTTCCAGCACCAGACGACCGAAAAACAGGGGAACGACGGTCTCTCCGATCGGATGCCGTGCGATCGCGCTACGGCTATGACGGAGAGACGGATGAAAGCGCGACCGATCCACTCCTCGGCCCCAGATCGCGACCTTGGCGGCGCCATATGCCCGGCTGAGATCGTCGGCGATCGGCTGCGTCGGTGCCAGGATGCGGTCACACCGCCCGTAGAAGCGATCCAGATAGCGCTCGATCGGCCCGCGCAGGAAAGACAACCGATAATAGTCCGCATAGGTTTCGAACCGGGTATGCAAACTTGCAACAGCTGGTATGCGATTGTCGCGTGCATAGCCAAGCGCCTGCCAGCCAAGCCAGTCAGGCGCGGAAAGATGGACGATATCGGGCGCGAATGCATCGAGATCGCTCCGCGCCGCGCGCGTCAGCCCCAGAGCAAACCGATATTCCGGCCGCCCCGGCAGTCCCACCGAACGAACGGCGCAGACATCGCCGACTGCGGCAAAGGCCGGAACCTTCGTTCGTGGAGAATAGACGCGCACGGTCGCGCCATATCGGTCCTGAAGATGCCCGACCAGCCTGTTGAGTGCCTGGTTCGCGCCATCCCGAACACAGTCATAATTGCCGGAAAACAGCGCGATGCGAAGCGGACGACCAGAAAACTGAGGGAATGGCGGCCGGCTCAGGGACCGTTTGAGGAGAGAAGATGTTGCCATGACGTGCGCATACGCACCCCGGCCAATATCTATTCCCCAGCTTTCCCGTCAGATCTTCGATGGCGGTGCCGCATGCGTGGCAGCAGGTTGAGATACGATAAGCCTGTACGGAATTTGTACCGACGAGGCGAATAAACTCGCCTTCGTTCTTGCACCGTCTGGTATTTCGGGATGTGGCGAGTTCCGCCGAAAAACCACTAAATCCTCCAGAAACATCGGGATTTAATGGTGGGCGCAGCAGGGATTGAACCTGCGACCCCACCCGTGTGAAGGGTGTGCTCTACCGCTGAGCTATGCGCCCCCTGTAAGGAGGAGGCGGGCATTGGCATCGCGAACTGCCGATGTCAAGCAGGCGATGCTAGCCGCCCTTATTTCATTATTGCAAAACGCGGTTGATCGCCGTCATCGCCTTGCGCAGGCTGACGCCGTCGCAATCCGGCTCCCCACATTGGCACGGCTCGATCATGTAGCGAACGCCGCACATGACCAGCATGTCGCGGTCGAAACTATAGTTCGAAATACCCGCGCGCTCGACCTTTTCCTGAGCCATGGCCTTGAGCGACATGCGAGTCTTCCCCGAAGGAGTGAGAAGGGCATGATCCATATTGCATTGCACAATGTCAATTGACCGGCATTTGTTCCTTAACGATCTGTAAGATTTTTGTCGCTTAATTGTCACGTTCCGGCGTTGGTCTTCAGCATGCTTGCACCTGCCGGACCCGCGTCCCATATGCCGCGCCATGAACGAACGAAGCAGCGCCGCCGCACCTGTCTGGCACGGCACCACCATCATGTCGGTCCGCAAGAATGGAAAGGTCGTTGTCGCGGGCGACGGGCAGGTGTCCATGGGCCAGACCGTCATGAAGCCCAACGCCCGCAAGGTCCGCCGCCTGCATGACGGAAGCGTCATCGGCGGTTTTGCCGGGGCCACCGCCGACGCGTTTACCCTTTTCGAGCGGCTGGAGGCGAAGCTGGAGCGCCACAACGGCCAGTTGATGCGCGCCGCCGTCGAGTTGGCGAAAGATTGGCGCACCGACAAATATCTGCGCAATCTGGAAGCGATGATGATCGTCGCGGACAAGGATGTGACGCTGATCCTCACCGGCAACGGCGACGTGCTGGAGCCGATCGGCGGCGTGGCGGCGATCGGATCGGGCGGCAACTTCGCGCTTGCCGCCGCGCGGGCGCTCGTCGAGTACGAGCAGGACGCAGAAACGCTGGCGCGCAAGGCAATGGCCGTCGCCGCCGACATCTGCGTCTATACCAACGACCAGTTGACGATCGAGACGCTGGACAGCGCCGCCTGATCCCCCGCCCCCAATTTGCACAAGAAAAGAGCATGAACGACAATCTGACCCCCAAAGCCATCGTCGCTGCGCTGGACGCGCATATCATCGGGCAGCAGGACGCCAAGCGTGCAGTCGCCGTGGCGCTGCGCAATCGCTGGCGACGCCAGCACCTGTCCGCTGACCTTCGCGACGAGGTGACGCCCAAGAACATCCTGATGATCGGGCCGACGGGCTGCGGCAAGACCGAGATCAGCCGCCGCCTCGCCAAGCTGGCCGATGCGCCCTTCGTCAAGGTCGAGGCGACCAAGTTCACCGAGGTCGGCTATGTCGGTCGCGACGTGGAGCAGATTGTACGGGATCTGGTCGAAGAGGCGGTGCGCCTGGAAAAGGACCGCCGGCGCGACGCGGTGCGGGAAGCCGCATCCGAGGCCGCGATGCAGCGCCTGCTCGACGCGTTGACCGGTAAGGATGCAAGCGAGGCGACCCGCCTCTCCTTCCGCCAGCGCATCGAATCGAACCAGATGAACGATGTCGAGGTGGAGGTCGAAGTTGCCGACACGCCCAACATGCCGATGGATATTCCCGGCC
>CAJYHD010000539.1 GCA_913773715.1 uncultured Sphingobium sp. | reverse complement strand
GCGATGAGGCTAAGGATTTCTTGCGCCCGCCAAAGCCTGCATGTCGGCGGTTGCCTATTCCATCCCTCGCAGCGCGATGATCATCATGGCCGCAGCTTTACGCTTGGCTATTTCGCGGTCGAGTTTGGGACGTGACAAGCTGGAATGGTTCAGACCGAACAACGTCGCGAGCATGAATTCTTCGGCGCTGTCCAAGCCCTCGTCCGACAGCTTCGGATTGGCCGCCCGAGCAAAACCACGAAATAATTGCCGCATGTCACCACAGCTTTGCTCGATAACGTCGCGCACTTTTTCGTTGCGAAATCCCTCCGCCAATATCTCAAAGGAAAGCGCTTCATCCTTCTTCTCGTGACGGCTATCGAACAGTTCGTTGAATGCGTCCTCGACCGATATCACGCCGGTCTCACACCGACGCCTTATGTCGTTCAAGTCCCGCAGAAACTCCGTCATATCAGCGTCAACGATGGCTTGTATAATCTCCTCCTTACCCTTGAAGGAGCGATAGATGAGACCGACTGACACGTTGGCTGCCGATGCGAGATGAGCCATGGATGTCTGATGGAAACCAGCGGTGGCGAACAGGTCCCTTGCAGTAGCCAATATCCGCTCTCGGCTCCGCGTTTCTTGCTGCACTGCAACCATTTTTATCCCTTTGGCATCTTTTCTCTCTTGAAAACGTTTTGGCAGCTTCTTAGGTGCGCCACAAGCGGAATGATCGTTCATTCCATCAATATATAAGCAGCGACAGGTGGGTTTCATATGCACAAGGGGAATTTGATCGGCCTGTTGGCCTGCGCGTCCGCTTTGGCACTCAGTGCATGCGGCAAGGAGGCACCTCCCGCGCCACCGCCGCCCGCCGTCGGTGTCGTGACGCTCCAAACCGAATCCGCGCCGCTCCTCAATGAACTCCCCGGCCGTATTTCCGCGCTGGAGACTGCCGAGGTGCGCCCGCAGATCAGCGGCGTCATTCGCCGCCGTTTGTTTACGGAAGGCAGCTATGTCCGCGCGGGGCAGGTGTTGTATGAGATTGAAGACGCACCTTATCGCGCCGCGGTAGCGCAAGCTCAGGGGCAGCTGGCAAATGCCACCGCTGCGATCCGGTCGACAGGGCTTCAGGCGCAGCGTTACAAGGATCTGGTCGGCATAAACGCCGTCAGCCGTCAGGAATATGATGATGCGGAAGCAGCCGCTCAGCAGGCGCGTGCGAGTGCTGCCGCGCAGCGCGGTGCGTTGCAAGCTGCGCAGGTCAATCAGGCTTTCACCCGCATACGAGCGCCGATTTCGGGCCGGATCGGTCGCTCACTGTTCACGCCGGGCGCGCTCGTCCAGACCGGGCAAGCAGACGCTCTTGCCACCATTCAAAGCACGAACACTGTCTATGTCGATGTCACGCAATCGGCAGCCCAGATCATCGATCTTCGCCAATCGATGAAGAGTGGTGGGGTCAGCGAGGCGGACGGCGCGCGCATCCAGTTGATGCTGCCCAACGGCACCACCTATCCGATCGAAGGGCGACTCCAATTCGCCGACATCAATGTCGATCCGACATCGGGCGCGGTCATTTTGCGCGCGACGTTCCCCAATCCTGACGGGCTGCTGCTGCCGGGCATGTATGTCCGCGCCAAACTTGTCGAAGGCAAAGTCGGTAGCGCTATCCTAGCGCCGCAACAGGGTATCAGCCGCGATCCGCGTGGCCGCGCGACGGCCATGGTCGTTGGCAAGGATAACAAGGTCGAAATGCGGGAAGTCGAGGTCGATCGCGCTGTCGGCGACAAGTGGATCGTGACCAAGGGGCTTAAATCCGGTGACAAGTTGATCGTCGAAGGGCTGCTCAATCTGCGGCCTGGCACCGTCGTGCGTCCGGGCAAACCACAGCAGGTCACCGTGCAGGACGCTCCCCAAGGCGGAGCGAAGTAAGCCATGGCACGCTATTTCATTGACCGGCCCATCTTCGCATGGGTCATCGCGATCGTCATGATGCTTGCCGGTTTGCTGGCGATCCGCTCGCTCGCCGTCGCGCAATTTCCTGAAATCGCGCCGCCCGCCGTCTCGATCCAGACCACCTATCCCGGCGCGAACGCGCAGACGCTTGAAAGCACGACGACACAGATCGTCGAGCAGCAGCTGAAGGGCATCGACAATCTTCGCTATTTCTCTTCGACCAGTGACGGTGCCGGTAATCTCAACATCACCCTGACGTTCGAGCAGGGCACCAACGCCGACATCGCGCAGGTTCAGGTTCAGAATAAGCTGGCGCAGGCGACGCCTTTGTTGCCGCAGGAAGTGCAGCAGCAGGGCCTTCGCGTCACCAAATCGACGTCCAGCTTCCTGTTGATCATGGCGATCTATGCCGATGACGGCATTCACGATCAGGAAGATGCGAGTGACTTCGTCGCGTCTACCCTTCAGGATCCTTTGAGCCGCGTAACGGGTGTGGGCGATACTCAGTTGTTCGGATCGCAATATGCCATGCGCATCTGGCTCGACCCATACAAGATGGCGAACCTCGCGGTTACGACCAGCGATGTCAAATCGGCAATTCGTGCGCAGAATGCGCAGGTTTCGGCTGGTCAGATCGGGGGCAGTCCGTCACCCAAAGAGCAGGCATTGAATGCCACCGTCACTGCCCAATCGCGGCTTCAGACGCCGGAAGAGTTCAAAAACATTCGCCTGCGCAGCAATCCGGATGGATCGGTCATATTGTTGTCCGATGTGGCGCGCGTTGAACTTGGCGCAGAAAATTATGGATTTGGTGCAAAGTTCAATGGTCATCCGGCATCCGGTTTCGGCATCAAACTGGCTCCTGGTGCAAACGCGCTCGATACCGTCAAGGCCGTCAAATCGCGCATCGAACAATTATCGAAGAATTTCCCCGGCTGGGTCAAATATGACTACCCGGTAGATAATTCGACCTTTGTCAGCCTCTCGGTTGAACAGGTCGTTCATACGCTGTTCGAAGCGGTGATCCTGGTCTTCGTCGTCATGTTCCTGTTCCTTCAGAACTGGCGCGCTACGATCATTCCGACAATCGCAGTTCCCGTCGTTCTCCTGGGAGCGCTGGCGATTTTGTATGCGGCCGGGTTCACCATCAACACCCTGACGCTGTTCGGCATGGTGCTGGCGATTGGCCTGCTGGTCGATGACGCGATCGTCGTGGTCGAGAATGTGGAGCGCCTGATTCAGGATGAAGGGCTTAGCCCCAAGGACGCGGCACGCAAGTCGATGGACGAGATCAGCGGCGCGCTGATCGGCATCGGTCTGGTGTTGTCCGCCGTGTTCCTGCCGATGGCTTTCTTCGGCGGATCGACGGGCGTTATCTTCCGGCAATTCTCGATCACCATCGTGTCGTCAATGATCTTGTCGGTGCTGGTCGCGTTGATCCTGACGCCGGCGCTTTGTGCAACAATCCTCAAGCCTGCATCCAAGGAAGGTCATGGCCACCGGAGCGGCCCGATTGGTTCAGTGTTTGGCCGTTTCTTCGACTGGTTCAACCGGACCTTTGACAAGGGCGTCGATCGTTACGGTCGGGGCGTGCAGAAGGTCGAGCATCGCTGGGGGCGGACGATGATCGTCTATGCGCTCATCGTTGCGGGTATGGCCTTCATCTTCCTGCGCTTGCCCGGCGGCTTCCTGCCGGATGAGGATCAGGGTAGCATCATCAACCAGATTTCATTGCCAGCCGGTACGACGATCGAAGAGACCGAGCGCGCTTTGACCCGAATGCGCCATCATTATCTGGTGGACGAGAAAAAGAACGTCGCTGCCGTATTCACAATTTCGGGCTTCGGTTTTGTGGGGCAGGGGCAGAATGTCGGCATCCTCTTTGCCCGCATGAAGGATTGGAAGGATCGTTCAGGCGCGGAAAATGGCGTTGCGGCGATCGCCCAGCGCGCGAACATGGCGTTCCAGAAAATTTCCGCAGGCATGGCATTCGCCTTCGTTCCGCCTGCGGTCCAGGAATTGGGCAATGCGTCGGGGTTCGACTTCCAATTGCTCGATCAGGCCAATCTGGGTCACGCCAAACTGCTGGAAGCGCGTAACATGCTTCTGGGCATGGCGATGAAGGACAAGCGTCTGGCGCAGGTTCGGCCCAACGGTCTTGAAGATACGCCGCAGTTGAAGCTTAACGTGGATCAGGCAGCGGCAGGCGCACTTGGCGTCGCGCAATCCGACGTCAACGACACGATCAGCACCAATCTGGGCGGCGCCTACATCAACGATTTCATCGACCGCGACCGCGTGAAGCGCGTCTATGTGCAGGCGGACGCACCTTTCCGCACCTCACCGGAAGCGATCGGCGCGTTTCATGTCCGCAACAGCAACGGCACCATGGCGCCGCTGTCGGCCTTCGCCACCACGGAGTGGATACAAGGGCCTGCTCGTCTGGAGCGTTATAACGGCGTCCCGTCGATGAACATTCAGGGTGCTCCCGCCCCCGGCGTTTCGAGTGGCGAGGCGATCAAGGCGATGGAAGAGATCGCGCAAAAGCTGCCAGCGGGCATCGGCTATAGCTGGAACGGAATTTCCTATGAGGAAAAGACGTCCGGCGGGCAGGCACCCTATGTCTATGCGCTGTCGCTGCTGATCGTGTTCCTGTGTCTTGCGGCGCTTTACGAAAGCTGGTCGGTTCCGTTGTCGGTCATCCTTGTCGTGCCGCTCGGCGTCTTGGGAGCGGTCATCGCTGCGACGCTCGCGGGCCTCAACAATGATATCTATCTTCAGGTTGGCCTCATCACCACGATCGGCGTTTCTGCCAAGAACGCGATCCTGATCGTCGAGTTCGCCGAAGAGAAGATGCGCGAGGGACTATCGCCAGCGGAGGCTGCGCTCGAAGCAGGCAAGTTGCGGCTTCGCCCGATTCTGATGACCAGCTTCGCCTTCGTCTTTGGCGTGCTGCCTCTGGCGCTCTCCACCGGTGCGGGCGCTGGTGGTCAGAATGCGATCGGTTGGGCCGTGGTCGGCGGCATGTTGTCCGCCACTGTGCTTGCCATCTTCTTCGTGCCTGTGTTCTTCACGGTCGTGAAGCGCGTGTTCCGCGAGCATCATCATGGTGAGCGAGACGATGAAGAAGAGCGCAGCGCGCATGCCGGACCGCAGGAGGCTTGAGAAAAATGCGTACGATGAAAGCCCTTTGCGCCGTCAGTCTGTCGCTCGCGCTTGCCGCCTGCGATTTGGCGCCGAAATATGTGCGACCGGAACTGCCCGTGCCTGCCGCAACTCCCGCCGGCCCGTCTTATGCCACGGGCGTGGACGAGCAGGCGATCGTCCCGGCGGACACCGCCTGGCGGGATTTCTTCACCGAACCTCGTCTTGCTCGCATCATCGAAACGGCGCTTGCCAACAATCGCGACCTGCGGATCGCGGTTGCCAATGTCGAGCAGGCGCGGTCGCAATATCGCGTGCAGCGGGCCGATTTGTTACCCTCGATTGGCGCGACCGGTACGGCGACCTATTCCGAGCAACCGCTGGTGCAATTTGGTCAGGCGCAAAAGCTTCGGACGGACGTCTATCAGGCGCAGGTAGGAATTTCCGCCTGGGAGATCGATCTGTTTGGCCGCATTCGCAATCTGACACGTGCGGCGCAGGAGCAATATTTCGCAAGCGTCGAAACGCGCAACGCAGCGCAAACGGCGCTGATCGCGGAAACGGCGAACGCCTGGCTGAATATGGCCGCGGATCAGGAAAGGCTGCGCATCGCCCGCGATCTGGAAAAGACGTTCGGCACGACGCTGGAACTGACCCGTGCGCGCTTTACAAAGGGCATCGCGTCGGAACTGGAAGTCCGGCAGGCACAGACCAGCTACGATCAGGCGCGGTCCGACATCGAGGCGGCAACGACGCTGGTGGCGCAGGACCAAAATGCGCTAAATTTGCTTGCTGGTACCACCGTGCCTGCGTCAGACTTGCCCGAGGCTTTCCCAGCCAGCAGCGCAACGCTCGAAAATCTGCCCGCGAATATTTCGTCGGAAGTGCTGCTTCGCCGTCCCGATATCGCTTCGGCCGAGCATGATCTGCTCGCCGCCAATGCAAACATCGGTGCTGCGCGCGCTGCCTTTTTCCCGAATATCTCGCTGACGGCGGCGCTAGGCACCGTCAGTCTCGGCCTGTCCAACTTGTTCAAGAGTGGCAGCGAACTCTGGTCCGTGGCGCCCAGCGCGACCTTACCGATCTTCGACTTCGGGCGGAACAAGGGCAATCTGCGCTATGCGCGTGCCACGTACGACGCGATGGTGGCCACTTACGAGAAGAGCGTGCAGACCGGCTTCCGCGAAGTCGCCGACGCACTGGCTCGTCGTGGCACCATGGGCCGCCAGTTGGAGGCGCAAACGTCGCAGCGGGATGCGGCGCGTGCCACCTATCGTCTGTCGGAAGCGCGGTTCAGGGCGGGAGTCGATCCCTTCCTCACCACGCTGGACTCCCAGCGAGCGCTCTACAGCGCGGAGCAGAGCCTCGTGACGACCCGGCTGACGCAGGCGAGCAACATGGTCGAAATCTATCGCGCCATGGGCGGTGGTTTGAAGTAAATCCGAGAAGGCCGCGTTCCATCGCGGATGCGGCCTTCTCTATCGTCATTCCCAGGGTCGCTCGCGAAACCATTTGGTGATGATGTGCTTCACGCCCGATCGTACCTTCATGCCATGATGGATGGTGTCAGGGTTGGGCCGGCCGTCATCCAGCCGGTTGT
>CAJYHD010000538.1 GCA_913773715.1 uncultured Sphingobium sp. | reverse complement strand
CGCAGTGCCGCCGCGCACGGCCTGCGTTGCGGGGCGCCAGTTGGCGGTGATGCTGCGGTCTTGTCCGGTCTTGCGCTTCATGGCGCCGTCTTTGCGCGCTCGGGGCAAGAATTTCCAGTGGAGATGCACCCCGCTGGACCACCCTGCCGCCAAGGGGTAGAGCGCGGCGATGCGTTCCGTACTCAATGTGCATCGCTCGATCCTGGGCCAGCCATGGCGCTGGCGCGGGTTGGAGGGCGATGTGTGCGATGACGGGTTCGTCGCCGACGATCTCGTCACCCGTATCCTGCTGGCCCGTGGCTGTCCGCGCGAGGCGCTGGCCGCGCACAAGGCGCCCAGCATCCGCGAATTCATGCCCGATCCGTCCATCTTCCGCGACATGGACCGCGCCGCCGAGCGACTGGCCGACGCAGTGATGGCGAAGGAGCCGGTCGCGATCTTCGGCGATTACGACGTCGATGGTGCGACGTCGGCCGCGCTGCTGGTGCGGTTGCTGCGCGACCTGGGCCTGACCGCCCGCCCCTATATCCCCGACCGCCAGCGCGAAGGGTATGGCCCCAACGCGCCCGCGATGCTGCGGCTGGCGGGCGAAGGTGCCACGCTGATCGTCACGGTCGATTGCGGCGCGCAGGCGTTCGAGGCACTCGCCGCCACGCGCGACGCCGGGGTCGACGTGCTGGTGGTCGATCACCACCAATGCACGACCGAGCTTCCGCCCGCCCTCGCCATCGTCAACCCGAACCGGCTGGATGAGGGCGAAGGTGCGGCGCACGGCCATCTGGCGGCGGTCGGGGTCGCGTTCCTGCTGGCGGCGGCGCTGGTACGGACGTTACGCGCACGCGACTTCTTTGCCGGCCGCGCCGAACCGAAGCTGCTCGACCTGCTCGACCTAGTGGCGCTGGGCACCGTCGCGGACGTTGCCCAGCTCCGGGGACTGAACCGGGCATTCGTGGCGCAGGGACTGAAGGTCATGGCCCGGCGGCAGAATATCGGCATCGCCGCGCTGATCGAGGCTTCGCGCCTGACCCGCGCGCCGACCGCCACCGACCTCGGCTTCGCGCTGGGGCCGCGGATCAACGCCGGCGGGCGGGTCGGCAAATCCGATCTCGGCGTCCGGCTGCTGACGACACAGGACCCGGAAGAGGCCCGCACCCTCGCGGTCGAGCTGGACCGGCTGAACGAGGAACGCCGCCTGATCGAGGGCGATGTGCAGGCATCCGCCGACCTCTCGGCGCGCGCACAGGAATCGCGCGGCTGCGTCGTGGTGTCGGGACGCGGCTGGCATCCCGGCGTCATCGGCATCGTCGCCGGGCGGCTGAAGGAGAAGCTCGGTCGTCCGGTGCTGGTCATCGCGGTCGATGACCATGGCGTGGGCAAGGGGTCGGGCCGGTCGATCCCCGGCGTCGACATGGGCGCGGCGATCCTGGCCGCCAAGGAACTCGGGCTGGTCAGCGCAGGCGGCGGCCATGCGGCGGCGGCGGGCGTGACCGTCGCGGAGGCCGCGATCCCCGCCCTCGCCGATTTCCTGCACGCGCGGATGGCCGAACCGGTCGAGCGCGCGCGGGAGGACCGTGCGCTGCTGGTCGATGCGGTACTGGCGCCCGGCGGGGTCAGCCCGCTGCTGATCGACGCGCTGGAGGCCGGCGGTCCGTACGGCATGGGCTGGCCCGCCCCGCGCGTGGCGGCGGGACCGGTGCGGATCGTGAAGGCGGATGTCGTCGGCAACGGTCATGTCCGCGCGATCGTGACCGGCGACGATGGCCGCCGGTTCAAGGGCGTGGCCTTTCGCCAGGCGGAAACCGATCTCGGTATGGCGCTGCTGGGCGCCCCGCCACATCGCAAGCTGTGGCTGGCGGGCCGCGCAAAGCTCGACGACTGGGGCAGTCGCCCGGCCGCCGAACTGCATATCGACGACATGGCGTGGGCCGATTGAGCAAAAAATCTGAAATAGCTGTTGACCGATCGTCGACCCTCTTCTAACAGCCCGTCCACGCCACCAGATGGCCCCTTCGTCTAGCGGTTAGGACGCGGCCCTTTCACGGCTGAAACACGGGTTCGATTCCCGTAGGGGTCACCACCCTTGAAAACACTAGGTTTTCTTGGCTGGTACATTAGCGGTTGCCCCCGTCAGCGGCATGATTTTGCCCCCGGTCATTCGCAGCGCTGCGTTCTTGGCAATCATTAGGGCCCTAGCCCGCTTCCCATAGTGACGTACGATTTCAGGTGACATGCCGAGGATCTCGCCAACCTCGGTGTCGTTCAAGCCGCACTCCAACTGGTAGCAGCACGCATTCTTCCGAAGCCCATGGAAGGTGAACGTAGCGCCGGCCGCAATGACCTCCCGCGCCGTCAAATCCAGCAGCACTTCTCGAACCGGAGGCTGGGCCATAAGTGCTCTCAGCCGCTCTTGAATTGCCCCAGTCGATTTGAATGGAGCACCAGTCCGTTCGTAGAGCAGGGTTACCGAGCGCCGAGGTAAACGCCGCAGTTCATCCTGCCAAAAGGGATGCATGGGTACTGCCACATCCTTTGTGATCCCACCCCTGCGGACTTTCTGTTGGGTAAATTGCATGATGCCGTTCGCGATCCAGCCATACTGCATGCGAATGCAATCGCCGACCCGCTGGCCGGAGCATAGTCCGGTGACAATCGCTAAGCGTGTCATAGGGGTTGCTTCCTCCAAACACACCGCAAGAAGGTCGGCCGGCCAAGGCTCGTGCTCACCGATCTTTAGAATGGGCACGTCAGCAGCCGGATTATCGTCACGGATCCCTATCCGCATCGCGTGCTTCATCAGACTGCCGAAAACGCTAAGCCAAACATTTGCCTTTCCGGGCGTCTCGGCCAAAGTGTCGCGCAGACGGTAGACGTGTACCGGTCGCACACCCGACACCGAACGATGTCCATGCTCAACTCCTATCATTTGCAGATAGCGGAGTTGATTTTCACGCGTCTTCATACTCTTGACGTTCCATTCGGGGCTTCGTCGGTAATCAGCAATCAACCAAGCTAGTGAGCCGTGCGGCAGCGGGGCTGATTTAGCGTCGGGCTGACTCAGACGAGCATATTCGGCGGGAAAATCAGGACTGTCGATCGCCGGTAGTCGGATGTACGTGTCCTTCCCTGCGACCTTGCGCCGGAAATACAGCAAGCCCTTGCGTTCGGTGACATTCTTCAAAGTAAGTCGTCCCAACTGTCGTCTCCGCCGTTGCCCGGCGGAAGCTGCGTGATAGCGAACTGCTTGGCAATCAGGCGGTCGAGCTGGATCCGTGCCCAAAGCACGTTCGATCCCTCCCGTACGCCACACGTGCCGAAGCGGTTGAGGAAAGTCGTCTTGGACACGCCCATGTAGGTCGCGG
>CAJYHD010000537.1 GCA_913773715.1 uncultured Sphingobium sp. | reverse complement strand
ATAGGGTTCGAGGATACGCTCCCGCTCGGGCGGCAGACCGACGCCATCGTCACGGACGGTGATGAGGACGTCGTCATCATCCTGCATCAGTGTCATACGGACATGTCCCCGCGGGCCATCATCTTCTGTGGGGCCTTTCGGTTCAATGGCTTCGACGGCGTTCTTCACGATGTTGGTCAATGCTTGCCCAAGCTGACGCCGATCGCAGACAAGTTCGATGTCGCCTTCCTGCTCGCTATATTCGAAACGAATGTCGGGATGGGCGACTTCGTGCAGGAACAGGGCGTGACGCGCGATGTCGCCGATCGCCTCGCGGCGGAACACGGGTTTGGGCATTCGGGCAAAAGAGGAGAATTCGTCTACGATCCGGCGCAAGTCGCCCACCTGCCGCACGATGGTACCGGTCAGGCGTGTAAAAGTACCGTCGTCGTTTGCGACCTCCTTAGCGTAACGGCGCTGAAGCCGCTCGGCCGCAAGTTGGATCGGGGTCAGCGGGTTCTTGATTTCATGCGCGATACGGCGGGCGACATCCGACCATGCGGCGCGGCGCTGGTCGGACAATTGCTGCGTGATATCGTCGAAGGTTAGAATATGCCCGGATGCGTCGTTTGATACCTTCACGGCGAGCGTGCGGAGATCACCATGGGCGCGGACCTGCACGATCCCGTTCATATCGGCGGACTGGACGAGTTCGTCCAGTTCCGGCGAAATCTCCGCCAGCGGGCGACCCACGGGGTCCTCCCCCTCGTCGACCAGAGTCGCGGCGGCGCTGCTGTTGAGAAGCTGGATCATGCCCCGCTTATCGACGGAAAGGACGCCTGCGCTGACGCCGGTCAGGATTGCTTCGATGAAGGCGCGGCGTTCGTCCAGCTGGCTGTTCGCGCCGACAAGAGCGCTGGTTTGCGCCTCAAGGCGTTGCGTCATGCGGTTGAAGGCGGACGCTAGGGTGCCGATTTCGTCGCGGGTTTGCGGGTTGGTGACGCGTGCGGACAAGTCGCCTGCCGTGATGCGGCGTGCGGCGGTCACCAGCTCGTTGACGGGGCGGACCATCCAGTCAGCGACGACGAGCGCGATATAGACGGCTATGCCGACGAGCAGCAGCGATCCCACGAACAAAGCGATGTTGAACCAGAGTTGGAGCGCGCGGGACTGTGCGGCGAACTGGTCGTAATCGGCAATGACCTTCTGCGCGCGCTCGACGTTTGAGAAAGAGGACGTGTCCGAATTGCGCGCGGCGAAGAGATAGACGCGCGAGTCCGGGTAGAGCAAAGTCACCGCCTCGATCTGGTTGGGGCGGGCGTGGACGACGACGCCCTCCCCCGCTTGCAGGCGGCGCATGATTTCGGGTGTCAGGATTTCGGACGCGGAGCGCCTGTCCGGCTGAACCGTCGCGGCTGTGCGGGCGATACCATCCTTGCCCACTTCGATGATCGAGGCGCGGCTGAGCTTGCGGGTCACGACCTGATAGATCAGCGCTTCGGCGAATTTGGGGCTGCTGACGCTGGTCTGCTGGAGATAGTCACGCAGATCGCCCGACATGGTCGAGGTCTCGTCGCTCACCTCTCGCAGATTCTGCTCATAATAGCCGCGCGCCAGATCGCCGGAATTTTGGAGCATGTTGCGCGCGCTGTCGGAGAACCAGAATTGCACGCCATATTGAAACAGGAGTGATGCGAAGATCACGACCAGCAGCATCGGCACGCTCGCGACGATCGAGAAGATCGCGACGAGGCGGACATGCAACTGCCCGTCGCTGCCGATCGCCGATTGCGCCGCACGGCGCTTGGCCACGCGCCGGGCCAGCAGCACCAGCAGCGCGATCGCCGGAACGAGGTTCGCGACGAGCAGCAGCGCAACGAGCGGCGGGGTCAGCAGCGTGTAGGACTGGCCGCTGCCCGATAGCAAAAAGTAGGTAATCCCCGCCATGCCGAGGAAGGCGGCAAGCGTGAACCACTCAACGAGCTGGGCGAGCCGCCCCCTGCGCAGGAACGGCGGCAGCCGTCGCCGCCATGCCAAAGCTCGCCGGGAAAAGGTGGTCACGCCATCCATCGTTGCGTAGTTACAACAACGCCGTGCCCGATCAAACACACTATTTAGACGTGAACGGGGCGCTGGTCGATTTGCCGCGTCGGTTCGTCCCTGATCGGGATGAAAGCCGATCAGTCGGCAAGCCGGAGTTGCAGCGGATCGAGGCCATAGTCGGTCAGCTTCTTGCGCAACGTATTGCGGTTGATGCCGAGCAGCCCTGCTGCCCGGATCTGGTTGCCGTCGACGCTCGACAGCACCTCTTGTAACAATATCGGTTCCACCATGGCGAGAAGATCATCGTGGAGATTGCGCTGCGACTGCCCAAGCCCGACGCCCAACTGCCGCTTCGCCCAATCGCGTACCGCGTGAGAGAGGTGATCGGATGGCGCGACATGATCGGCCGGCATTGCATCCATCGGCAGCATGTTGCGCAAAATGTCGGCTGTGATGATGTTCTCGCGGCTCAATACCGACAGGCGCTGCATCATGTTCTGCAACTCACGGACATTACCCGGCCAATAATAGGCCATCAGTAACTGAGCAGCATCATCGGCCAGCGACTTGCGCGGCAAGCCCTCCAGTGCGGCCCGCTCGAGGAAGTGACGAGCGAGCAGGATCACGTCCTCGCGCCGTTCGCGCAACGCAGGCAGAGCGATCGGGACGACGTTGAGGCGGTAATAGAGATCCTGACGGAAGCGATTCTCTTCGATCAGGCGTGGTAAATCCTTGTTTGTCGCGGCGATGATGCGGACGTTGACACGCACGGCCTTGGACCCGCCGACCGTCGTCACCTCGCCGGATTGCAACACGCGCAGAAGCCGCGTTTGCGCCTCCATCGGCATATCGCCGATTTCGTCGAGAAAGAGCGTGCCGCCTTGCGCCTGTTCGAACTTCCCAGCCGTTCGGGCATGAGCGCCGGTGAAGGCGCCTTTTTCATAACCGAAGAGTTCTGCTTCGATCAATTCTCGAGGGATGGCGGCCATGTTTATAGCGACGAAGGGACGCGTTCTGCGCTGGCCGAGGCTGTGGATGGCTTCTGCGACCAATTCTTTGCCAGTACCAGATTCGCCGAGGACGAGGATCGAAAGGTCGTTGGACAAAACGCGCGCGATCGTCCGATACACCTCTTGCATTGCGGGGGAGCGCCCGACGAGGGGCAGACCATCGTGGGGAAGCGTGGCCTCCCCCTCCCCACTTGCAGCCTGCTTCGTCCCGAGCGCGTCCGATACTGCGCGTGTCAATTCGTTGAGATCGAAAGGCTTGGGCAGATATTCGAACGCGCCCTTTTCCGTGGCGCGGATCGCGGTGTTGAGCGTGTTCTGAGCCGACAGAACGATGACATTGAGATCGGGCTTTGCGGACAGAATGTCAGCCACCCCGTCCAATCCATCGCCGTCGGGTAGCATGACGTCGGTGATCAGCACGTCGGGCGCGAACGTCTCCATCAACTGCGCACGTTCCCGGATCGAAGCGGCGGTCTTAACCTTATGCCCCTGGCGACGCAGCGCTTCGCCTACGACGACGCAGATAGCGGGATCGTCATCGACGACCAGGATGGAGCCGGTCGGCATCAGAGCGGCGCCATCGACAGAAGGATGCGGAACGTCGATTCGCCTGCCTCCGCATCGCGTGAATATTGGACGAAGCCGCTCATGTCGCGCACCAACTTGTCGACCAGCGCGAGGCCAAGACCCTGCCCGTCGCGCTTGCCGGTGATGAAGGGGTTGAAGAGGTGGTCAAGAATATGTTCCGGCACCCCCGGCCCGTTATCGATGACGACGATCTCGATCGGCAGTACCGCGCTGCCCTTGCCCCCGCCCATCATAACGGAAACGCCGTGACGGAAGGCGGTTTCGACGCGGATGCGCGGCTGTTCGACATGTTCCAGCGCCTCTGCCGCATTCTTGAGCAGGTTGATCATCACCTGGACCAGTGCGTCTTCGTTGATGCTGGCGAATGGCAAGGATGGATCATAGCACTTTATGATTTTTATATTTTTTGCAAAACCGGCGGCAGCTATGCCAGCGGCCCGGTCGATCAGCGGGTAGATATTGCCGGCACTGCATTCCAGCGTTCGATCGGTGGTGAAGTCCTGCATGCGGTCGATCAGCGCGGCGATGCGATCGACTTCGTTGCAGATGAGTTGGGTGAGTGCGGCGTCGCGTCCGTTATGGCTCGTTTCGAGCAACTGTGCGGCACCGCGAATGCCCGACAACGGGTTCTTGATTTCATGCGCCAAGATCGCGGCTGCGCCCATGGCCGATCGGGCGCCGCCCGCTGACCCACGGTGACCGATTTTGCGTGCCTGGCTTTGGGGGTGAAGGGAAACTACGCGCCAGCCATCATGATCGACGATCGGCGCGATCATCAAGTCGACCTCCATCTCGGCCGTGCGACCGGCATGCACCTTGATGTCATAGGCCGCGATGGGCTTATTGCTGTGCCAGAGGTCGAAGCGCGCGCCAACTTCGGCGATGCGGATGGTGCGCGCGACGTCGCTGCCGATGATGGCCGAGCGCGCCATGTTAAGTAGCGTTTCCGCTCGCACATTCGCGTCGGCGATCGCGTTGTCGGGACGGATGAGCAGCGTCGCGACCGCGAGCGCCGTAAATTGTTCTGCCAGCGATGGACCGTCCTGATGCACTCGGAACGGCGGCACGCTGCTCATCGACAGCGTCATGCGGCCTTGCGCATGGCGGCGGGATCGACGCCGCTCGCGATCAGCGGTTCGTAGAAGCGCGCGAGCATGTCGAGCACCGTGTCGGCATCGTGTTCCTGGTTGACGGCGTTGCGAAACTCGGCCGATCCGGTCAGGCCCTTGGTGTACCAGCCAATATGCTTTCGCGCCATATTGACGCCGGTGTGCCTATCATAATGCTCGAGCATCGCTTTGTAATGCTCGACAATGACTGCATATTGTTCGGCGAGTGATGGATCGGGAAGACGCGTGCCATCGGTCAGCCAGGCCATGACCTGGCTGATGAGCCAAGGGCGGCCATAGGCACCGCGCCCGATCATCACGCCGTCCGCGCCGCTCTGTTCGAGGGCTATGTCGGCATCCTCGATCGAACAAATGTCGCCATTGACGATGACTGGGAGCTTGACTGCGTCCTTGACCTTGCGGACAAACGCCCAATCGGCGCTTCCCTTGTACATCTGGTTCCGCGTGCGGCCGTGGACGGTGATGAGCTTGGCGCCCAGATCCTCAGCAATATGGGCGAGTTCCGGCGCATTGAGGCTGGCATGATCCCAGCCCATTCGCATCTTGACGGTAACGGGCACGTCCACTGCCTTGACCGTGGCTTCGATCAGGCGTGCGGCGAGCGGCAAGTCGCGCATCAGTGCGCTGCCAGCATCGCCATTGACGACTTTCTTGACCGGACAGCCCATGTTGATGTCGATGATAGCTGCACCGCGATCGGCGTTCAGCTTTGCGGCGTCGGCCATCTCGTCCGGCGAGCAGCCTGCGAGCTGCATCGACACCGGCTCCTCCAGCGGATGCCAGGCGGCTTTCTGCAAGGATTGGCGCGTCTCCCGGATCATCGCCGCCGACGCGATCATCTCCGTCACGTTGAGGCCCGAGCCATAGCGGCGCACCAATGTGCGGAACGGCATATCGGTGACGCCGGTCATCGGAGCCAGAACGACCGGCATGTCGATGGTGACGGGGCCAATGGAAATTGGAGAAAGCCTGCGCATGGTCGGTAACTTGATCTGCCTAAAAAACAGGCAGCCCTTAGCCGAAAAGCGGCGACCAGGCAAGCGGAGGGTCTGGCGGCGGATCGACCGAGCGTCTATGCGCCGTCCATGAGCTTTGAGGACAAGAAGGTCGTCGCGTTGCTTGTGGCGGCAGGTGTGGGAAGTCGCGCAGGCGGCGACGTGCCCAAGCAATTTCTTACGATCGGCGGCAAGGCGGTTCTTTTTCACGCCGTCGATGCACTGGTGCGGCATTCCGCGTTAGACGGTGTCTTTATCGTCGTCGGTGAGGGGCAGGAAGACCGCGCACGAGGTGCGATCGGCGCGCATGACGCTGCATTCGTGCAGGGAGCGGATTGCCGTCGTGGGTCGGTTCGTGCCGGACTGGAAGCTATCGCAGCGGCAGGCGGTGCGGATCATGTGTTGATCCACGATGCGGCGCGGCCCTTCCTTCCAGTTGATGTAACTGATCGTCTGCTCGATGCGTTGACCGGGAGCGATGGAGCTATTCCGGTGCTGCCGGTCGCGGATACTCTGGTGCGAGGCGAGGGATCAGAGATGCGCGACGGCGTCGATCGTGATGCACTGTTTCGCGTGCAGACGCCACAGGCTTTCCGATTTGCAACGATTCTGGAGGCACATCGCGCGTGGGATGACGCGCATGAGGCGACCGACGATGCGCAGATATTGAAGGCGAGCGGTCATGACGTCATTCTGGTGCAAGGTGATGAAAGATTGGACAAATTGACGTACCCTGAGGACTTTGCGCGGG
>CAJYHD010000536.1 GCA_913773715.1 uncultured Sphingobium sp. | reverse complement strand
CGCCGGAAGAAGGGGTTTATCCATGGTTACACGCACGCTTTTGCTCGCCGGGGTGGCGGGCCTTACTTTGCTGCCTACGCTCGCTTTCGCCGATGACGCCGCACCGGCCCCGGCCGCTGCCGCGCCGGAACAGGATGCAGCGGCCCAATCGCCGCGCGGCGACGTCATCATCGTCACGGCCCGCCGCCGTCAGGAAACGGCGCAGGAAGTGCCGCTCGCCATCTCGGTCATTCGTGGCGACAGCATCGAGGCGACAGGCAACTTCAACGTCGTAAAGCTCCAGCAGCTGGCACCGACGCTTCAGGTCTATACCTCCAACCCGCGCAACACCTCGGTCAACATCCGCGGCCTCGGCGTGCCATTCGGCCTCACCAGCGACGGGTTCGAACAGGGCGTCGGCATCTATGTCGACGATGTCTATAACAGCCGCGTTGCCGCCGCGACCTTCGACTTCCTCGACGTCGCGCAGGTCGAAGTGCTGCGCGGGCCGCAGGGGACGCTCTACGGCAAGAACACGACCGCGGGCGCCATCAACATCACCACCAACCAGCCGACCTTCGATTTCGAAGGGCGCGCGGAGGTGACGCTCGGCAATCTCGATTACCGGCAAGCGAAGGCCGCGATTTCCGGCCCGCTGACCGACAAGATCGCCGCGCGCCTTGCTATCGCCTCCACCACGCGGCGCGGCGTCTATTACAATGTCACCAGCCAACGCTGGATCAACGAACAGGATAATCTGGGCCTGCGCGGGCAGTTGCTGTTCCAGCCGACCGAAAATCTCAGCCTCACCCTATCGGGCGACTATAGCCGTCAGGACCCGGAATGCTGCGGCACCGTCTTCGTCCGCGTCGGTCGGACCCAGCGCGCGCTCAACCGCCAATATGACGCGCTTGTCGCCGCCGCCAACGCCAATGGCCGCACCTATTCCGAGCCGAGCCGCAATCCCTACGACCGGCTGAGCGACCTCGACAGCAACCTGAACGCGACCAACAAGATCGGCGGCGTGTCACTGAAGGCGAAGTGGGACCTGGGCGCGGGCACGCTGACATCGGTCAGTGCGTGGCGCTTCTGGGACTGGAAGCCGGAAAACGACCGCGACTTCACCGGCCTGTCGATCGTCGCCAAGTCACAAAACCCCTCGCAGCAGGACCAGTATAGCCAGGAATTCCGCTACAGTCAGGAAGGCGAGAAGATCGACTTCGTGGCTGGCGTGTTCGGCTTCCACCAGCGGATCGATACGCAGGGCACCGAGTCGCAGGGGCGAGACGCCACGCGCTGGAATCTTGCACCGTCTACCGATCCCAACAACGTCTATAATCGCGACGTGCTGAATGGCCTCACAGCCAACAACACGCAATATCTCAAAAGCACCAGCGCCGCCCTGTTCGGGCAGGTCAGCTGGAAGGTGACCGACGCGCTGACGATCCAGCCGGGCGCGCGCGTCAATTACGACAAGAAATCGGGCTTCTATCAGCGCATCGTCACGACCGGTTCGGGGCAGGTGATCGACAGCTGCGCACCTGCTGCCACCCGTGGCAATGCGGTGCTGACGGCGCAATGCGGCGTCTATCAGCCGCAGATCAGCGCACCGTCGGTCAGCGACTGGAATTTCAGTTACGACTTCAACGTCAACTACAAGGTCGCGCGCGACATTCTCGCCTATGCGACCTATGCCAAGAGCTTCAAGACGGTCGGCATCAACCAGAACGGTCTGCCGCTCGACGCCAACAACCAGCCCATTCTGGCCGCGGGTACGGTGAAGCCGGAATCGGTCAACCATTTCGAAGTGGGCCTCAAGACCCAGTTTCTCGATCGCCGGGCGACTTTCAACCTCACTGCCTTCCGCACCGACATCAAGAATTTCCAGGCGACGGTGAACAACGGCCAGTTCGGCGTGCTGCGCGGCTATCTCGCCAATGCGGGCAAAGTGCGCAGCCAGGGCATCGAGGCGGACTTCAAGATCGCGGCCAGCGACCGCTTCACCGCCTATGCCAATGGTGCCTATACCGATGCGAAGTATAAGCGCTTCGTCGATGCCCCCTGCCCGCCCGAACTGGCTGGCGGCACCGCGATCACCAATCCGGCGACGCAGACGCCCGCTGCCCCCGGCACGCCCGGCTTCAGCCGCCCCAATTGCGACATTTCGGGGCAAAGCCTGCCCGGCGTGTCCAAATGGGCCTTCTCCTACGGCGCGGAATATAACATTCCTGCCAGGCTGCTGGACAAGGACGGTCAGGTCTATGTCGGCGTGGATGGCAATTACCGCTCGCACTGGAACTCCAACGCGTCGCCGTCCATCTATACGGAGGTCAAGGGCTATGCCCTTACCAACTTCCGTGGCGGCTTCCGTGGTGAGGGCTTCGACGTGTTCGCCTGGGTGCGCAACGCCTTCGACGTGAACTATATCGATCTGCTTCAGGTCGCGCCCGGCAATACCGGTCTGATCGCAGGACAGCCCGGCGATCCGCGCACGTGGGGCGGCACGATCAAGGTTTCCTTCTGATCCGATCTGGGGCGGCTCGTTTCGATTTGCCGCCCCGCTCGATTTGCCTCAATTCCCGTGCTGGAGTAGAGCGCGGGGCATGTCCACGACCTTCACGATCGACACCGCGACCAGCCGCGCCAATCCCACGCCCGCGCCGATGAAGCGCCTGACCGTACCCGCCGTCCAGAGGCGCAAGGTCGATGGCGTCACGGCAGAGCCGCTGGTCATGCTGACCGCCTACACCGCGCGGCAGGCGCAGTTGCTCGATCCGCATTGCGACATGCTGCTGGTGGGCGATTCGCTGGGGCAGGTAATCTACGGCCTCCCCTCCACGCTCGCGGTCACGCTCGACATGATGTGCGCGCATGGGGCTGCCGTGGTGCGCGGCAGCTATCATAGCCTCGTCGTCATCGACATGCCCTTCGGCAGTTACGAAGCCTCGCCGCAGCAGGCCTTCGCCAGTGCCAGCCGCATCCTTGCCGAAACCGGCGCGGCGGCGGTCAAGCTGGAAGGTGGGCAGGCCATGGCCGAAACCATCGCCTTCCTCGCCCAGCGCGGCATCCCCGTCATGGGCCATATCGGCCTCACCCCGCAGGCGGTGAACGCGCTCGGCGGCTATGGCGCACGCGGTCGCAGCGAGGCGGAACATGCCAAGATCCTGGCGGACGCCCACGCCGTAGCGGGCGCCGGAGCCTTCGCTGTCGTGCTGGAAGGCGTGATGGAGGAACTGGCCGATCGCATCACCGCAGAAATCGCGATACCCACGATCGGCATCGGCGCGTCCGCCCGTTGCGACGGACAGGTGCTGGTGACGGAGGATATGCTCGGCATGTTCGACCGCGTCCCCCGCTTCGTCAAACGCTTCGACAATATCGCGGAAACGATCGGCAATGCGGTGGAACGCTATGCCGCCGACGTGCGCAGCCGCGCCTTCCCCACCGACGATCAGGTCTATCGGCCCAAAAAGTGATTTGCCTGTGGCACAAGCGCCGCTATTGATCGCCGCTTCCGGCACCTTCTTCATGCCCATATTTCGGAGATACACGTGGCCCTGACGCCGCAGAACAGCGAAGCCTTCATGCGGGAGGTCGATGACGCGGTCCGTCAGGATCAGCTTCTGACCTTCTGGGAACGCTATGGCCGCATCACGCTGGCTGTGATCGTGCTGGGCCTCGCGGCGTTCGGCGGCTGGCTTTACTGGCAGCATTACAGCAAGACCCAGTCGGAAGCGGTGTCCGAACAGATGGACGCCGTCTTGACGAGCGCCGTGGGTGGCGGCACGCCCGACGCCAAGCAACTCGATACGCTGACGCAGGCAAGCCAGCCGGGCTATCGCGCATCGGCGCAACTGGTGAAGGCCGACCTTGCCGCGCGCAAAGGCGATACGAAGGGGGCCGCCGCGCTCTATGCCGCGCTCGCCGCCGATACGAGCATCGATCAGCCTTATCGCGACCTCGCGCTCATTCGTCAGACCACGATCGAGTTCGATGGCCTCAAGCCCCAGCAGGTGGTCGATCGCCTGAAGCCGCTCGCAGTCGAGGGTGCGCCCTGGTTTGGCAGCGCAGGCGAACTGGTCGCTTTGGCATATATGAAGATGAACAAGAACGACCTTGCCGGTCCGATGTTCGCCGCCATGGCGAAGGACAAGAACGTGCCCGAATCCATTCGTTCACGCGCGCGTCAGATGGCAGGCGTCATGGGGATCGACGCGGTCGAGATTCCGGCCGAAACGACCGAGGGACAGTGAAGCGGATGGGTATTGTCAGCATGAAGACGTCGAGCACGCTCGGCCGCGCCGTGACGATGGCCGCGCTGGTTGCGCTGCTGGGCGGCTGCGGCATCGTCGGCGGCAAGAAGGGCGGACCAAAGACGCCCGTCGTCGGC
>CAJYHD010000535.1 GCA_913773715.1 uncultured Sphingobium sp. | reverse complement strand
TGACGCTCGACCGCTCCTGACCGGCTCGAAATCTGTCGGTCGCTGCAAACGGGCAGCCTCACCATTGCCGTACGCGACGCGCGTCGTCCCCGAACCTGCGTGGGCCCAGACCCTGGTCGTCATCCTTTTGCCTTAACCGGACGTGGCGCAATTCTACCTGCGGCCATGCCACGGCGGCGCCTTTCGACCGCTCCCGCCCGGACCTTCAGGCTGACATTTCTTCGGACATAGGAGGAATGTTATATTGTCTCTATGTCGCCAATGGCGCAGCAGGCGTCCTTAAGAATCGCCATCATGATGGATATTGATCGTGCACCAAGCCGCCCTTCCCGTTTCCGTCTCGCTCGTCCGGGCCATAACGGCGCTGACCGTGGCAGCCGCTGCGCCCGCCGTCGCCGCGGACGGCGCGCCTCGATCGCTTGCAAGTGAGATCCTGCCCCCCACGATACCGTGGACGGGGGCGAGCGAGCGCCTGATCGTCGGGCCGAACGATCCGTGGATCACCCCCGCCGAGGCATCGGGATTCCGCACCACGCCGCGCTATGCCGAGGTTCGCGCCTGGCTGGACCGGCTCGATGCCGCATCACCGCTCATCACCGTGAAGGGTTTCGGCCGCACGACCGAGGGCCGCGAGATGATCTACGTCCGTGCCAGCAAGGGCGGTACGGGCAAGCCCGTGGTGCTGATCCAGGGCGGGATCCATTCGGGCGAGATCGACGGCAAGGATGCCGGGCTGATGCTGCTGCGCGACATCGCGCTGCGCGGCAAGGACGGCCTGCTGGACAAGGTCGATCTGGTGTTCGTGCCCATCTACAACATCGATGGCCACGAGCAGATGAGCCCGTACAACTACCCGCATATTCGCGGCCCCGTCGAAAAGGGGCGGGATTCGAATGCGCGCAACATCGATCTGAACCGCGACTATGCCAAGCTCGACGCGCCCGAATCCCGGGCGATGATCGGGCTGATCCGGTCGCTCGACCCCATCCTCTATATCGACTGCCATGTCAGCGAAGGCTTCGACATGCAGTATGACGTGACCTACACCTATGCCGGTTGGGGCACCTATGCACGGCACCGCGCGACCGCCGGGTGGCTGCAAAACCGCTTCGGCCCGGCGGTGTCGCAGGCGCTGACGGCGGCGGGGCATGTCCCGACCATCTATCCCAGCCCGATCGACGTGCGACAGCTCGACAAGGGCATCCGCTACAGCCCCGAGGGGCCACGCTATTCGACCGGATACGGCGATTTCATCGGCATGCCGACCGTCCTGGTCGAGAACCACATGCTGAAGCCGTATCGGCGCCGTGTCCTCGGCACCTATGTCCTGCTCGAGGCGGCACTGAAGATCGCGGGCACCGACGCCGCCCGCATCGCCGCCGCCAAGACGCAGGATCGCGCAAGCCGCCCCGCCGAGTTGCTGACCCGCTGGAAGCCTTCGCCGACACCGATCGGCTGGATCGAGGGCTTCAAGGGCATAGCGTTCGACACCTATCTGTCGCCAGCCTCGGGCCGACAGGAGCAGCGGTGGCTGGGCAAACCGATCACCTTCCGCATGCCGATCATCGGCCAGATCCCGACCGAGACGGTTCGCCTGCCCAAGGCCTGGTGGGTGCCGCGCGAGCAGACCGAGGTGATCGATCGCCTGCGCCTGCACGGGATTGCGTTCGAGACGATCGCGGCCCCGCGCACCCTCGGCGTCGACCAGGTCCGGTTGGTCGATCCCAAGGTGACGGAGCCGAAGGAAGGCCGGTATCCGATCACCGCCGCCTTTACGCACCACCGTGCCGAGCAGGTGATGCCTGCGGGCAGCGTAAGGGTGCCCGCCGACCAGCCGCTCGGCCTGTTGGCGGCGGCCCTGCTGGAGCCGGAAAGCCAGGATTCGTTCCTGGCCTGGGGGTTCTTCCCGGAAATGCTCGCGTCCGCGCCGAACACCGATTCCTTCGTCGTCACCCGGCTCGGTGAGCATGTGCTGGCGACCGATCCGACGGTGAAGGCCGCGTTCGACGCCAAGTTGCGCGCCGAACCGTCCTTCGCGGCCGATCCCGATGCCCGGCTGGCCTGGCTCTACGCGCAGGCAGGACCGGGCCATCCCTTCGTGCTGCGCTACCCGATCACGCGCGAGCTGGACTGACGTTCAGCCGACGGCGTGGTCGATCGCCCCTTGTCGAAGGGGCGGTCGCGGAATGCATGGCCATGGATGACCGCCCGAGCAGGGGCGATCATCCATGGCGCTGTCGGTCAATGCAGGAACGACGGCTCGGCCATCGGCCTTAGAACTTGACCTCCGCGCTGATCCGGTAGGCGCGCCCGAACACGGCATCCCAATTCTTGTTCGCGCTGAATTGCGGCACGGGACCGGCATAGGTCACGCCCAGGTTGAACGGATTGTTGACGATCGCCCGCAGCCGGAAATGATCGTTGACCATGACACCGAACGAGGTGTTCGCCATCCAATAGGACGAGACATTGTAATATTTGTAGTTGCTTGCCGGATTGTTCGGATTGACCTTGGTCGGGCCATTATAGATGACCGTCCAGGACCAGTCGAAACGGTTGGCCTGCCAGTCGATCATCGAGGTGACGGCGTCCTTCGGCTCGCCGATGCTGCCCAGCGAATATTGCACGCTGCCCGTGCCCACCACCGACTGGTTCTTGAACTCGTGCAGATAGTTGGAGCTGAGGTTCAGCACACCGGCCCCCTCGGGAAGGCCCAGATTTTCCAGCTTCAGGCTGTACCGGGCCGACACCTGCGCCGCGCGATAATTTTGCGAGGCGATGTTCAGGAAGGTGTCGGAGAAGTTCGTGATCTGATGGCTGTTCGGATCACGGGTGATCGAGGAGCAGAAGGGCGAATTCGGATAGCTGGGCGAGTCGTAGCAGGCCTGCATGATGCTCTGGACGCCGGGCTGTACGATCTCGTTCTTGATATCGATATGGATATAGTCGGCATTGATGACGAAGCCCGGCAGGAACGGCGCTTCATACTGGCCGCCCACCGTCCAGCTGTTGGCGATTTCATTGTTCAGCTTGGGGTTGCCGCCGCCGAGCCCCTGCACCGTGGCATTGACGATCGAGGAGGTGAAGCCTGCGGGCACGCCCGCCGCCGTGCAGTTCTTCGCGCGGGTCGCCGGGTTGCTGCCGCCGTTGATGAACTGGGAATCACACGGATCGTTGCCATATTCAAACGTCGTCGCGACCGGCGCAAAGGCCTCGGTCACCGAGGGCGCGCGGAACGAGCGGGTATAGTTGCCCCGCAGGGTCAGCCCCTTGAGCGGCGACCAGTTGCCGCCGCCGGTGTAGGACCAGAAGCCGCCGTTCAGCGAGTTGTCGGTATAGCGCGCGGCGCCGTGCAGGGTCAGTTCGCGCAGCAGCGGAATCTGCATGTCCGGCGACAGGAGGGGAACCGTGACCTCGGTAAAGGCCTCATGCGTGTAATAGGACCCGCTGACCGGCGCAATCGCCGCATATTGGCTGTAGGTGCCCGCAAAGAACGCGCCCGGATCGAAGGCCTGGCTCTCGCGCCGGATTTCCCCGCCGATCACGGCGTTCAGGTCGCCCGCGGGCAGATGGGCCAGCGAGCCCTTGATGTCGACGATCGCGTCGAACTGCTTGTTGACCTGACGCGAGATGGCGGGGGCGTTGATATAGTTCAGCGCCGCCTGGCTGACATTGCCCGTGCCGAAGATGTTGAGCGGCGCGCAAGTGCTGCTGAGCGTCGCGATCGCGGCATTCTTGTAACCCGGCGCGCAGGTGATCTGGCCATTGGCGCCGACGACGGCGTTGAGCGCATTCTCGATATTCTGCCAGACAAGCCCGACCTGGTTGGACGTGCTGTTCACCTGGCCATAGGTGACGGTGCCTTCCCAGGTGAAATTGTGCGTGCCGATCTTGAAGTCGCCGTCGAGACCGGCGACGCCGCGTGCCAGCGACGAGCGGGTCGAGAAGGCGCCCGCATAGAGATCGGTATTCGCCCGGGCGAGGTAGAATTGGTTGGTGGGCTGGCCCGCCGCCGCCAGCGAGGCCTGGATCGTCGCCTGATCCGCCGCGCTCAGATAGGGATTGGTCGAGGACACGGCATAGTTGGCATAGGGCAGACCGGCACCGCCGGGGCCCGAGAACAGCGCCGTATTGTACAGCGTCTGATTGGCCGTGTTGGTCGCGATGTTGCGGCTGGCCCAGGCCTCGGCATGGAAGCGGACATGGTCGCTGAAGTCATAATGGCCCAGCATCACGCCCTGGATACGCTTGCTGTCGGTCAGCAGATTGGCATAGTCGCCGACACGGAAGCCGTCCCCGCCCGCCTCGTCGGTGAAGCTGCCAACGACCGTGCCGTGGCGGAAGGGCACGAGCTGGCCCGCGCTGTTGAAGAACAGCGCCTGGCCCGCCGCATTGGTGATCGTCTGGAAAGGCGAGCCAAAGAGCGGATCCTTCGCACCACCGCCGGACAGGCCGTTGAACGGGATATTGTCGATGGCGGTCGGGATGCCGGTCGTGCTGACCACCGAGAAGCGGTCGCCGCCGAAATAGGCGATGTTCTGCGGCCCGGTCGCGCTGGTCGACTTGCCCAGGAAGGGGGCATCCGAGCCGGTGACGAACCGGGCTGCCCGGGTCATCCCGTCCTGATGGTCGTAATAGGCGTTGAACGTGATGTTGCCGCGTCCGTCGCCGAAATTCTTGCCGACCAGCAGCGAGACGTTGCTGTCCGCCCCGTCGCCCTTTTCGGAGATGCCGTTGCTGCCGGTGACGTCGAGGCCTTCGAAATTCTTCTTGAGGATGATGTTGACGGTGCCCGCGATCGCATCGGAGCCATAGATCGGCGCACCGCCGACCGACACGACATCGATGCGATCGACCAGCGCGGGGGCGATCTGGCCGAGATCGACCGGCGTGCCGACCGAGGCGCCGAACACGCTGGAGGCGGCGGCGGACACGAAGCGCGAGCCGTTCACCAGGGTCAGGGTGCGCTGCGCGCCCAGATTGTACAGGTTGCTGAACGACTGCCCCGCACCATAGCTGCCTTGGGCACCGATCGTGCTGTTCGCGGGCACGCCGAA